>NZ_JBHFQH010000023.1:0-44718 GCF_041949995.1 Virgibacillus sp. JSM 102003 | reverse complement strand
CCACAAACTTCACCTCAGAAGAGGATCCGTTTGCTTCCCGCGCTCGACTTGCATGTATTAGGCACGCCGCCAGCGTTCGTCCTGAGCCAAGATCAAACTCTCCATAAAAGTTCGTTTGATTATGATTGACACCAATCAATCATCTGTTCTTAGCTTTAAAAATTGAAATCAGGGTTTAAAGTTTTAACTTTTATCCTGTTTTCTTGACATACTGGTTGTTTTGTTCAGTTTTCAAGGAGCAAATTTCGTTGCCGCCTCTCAAAATGGCGACTTTATAAATATACCATATAGACATCAAAAAAGTCAATAGATAATTTATTTAATCTAAGCTGTTGCCTTTTTGCGCAACCTATTAAATATATCATTCTAGCAATACGTTGTCAATAACAAAATCTCGTTTTAAAAAATAGCCATTTCTTTGCCCGCATAGGGATTTACAATTTGCTATATTTTTTAACAGCGAGATCAATATTACAGCTTTTCAGGAAATTAGTCAATAAGCTTCAAGAAGTTTATTCAGGGCTTTTAACTGTAAATTATTTCCTGGTGGTCACGAAGTGATATATTTAATATCAATACTTTCCGTACATTAAAACCATTTCCCCATATACTATAATACTAAACCTACTAACCAAATTTATTATACCTAATTTATACCTATTCATTATTTATATCCGTAATCGAGGTTCCTGGATAATAAAACTGAATAATTTCTTTGTAACTATTTCCTCTTTGCCCCATTATATGTGCACCCCATTGACTCATCCCTACACCATGACCGAAGCCCCTCCCTTTCATGGTATAAGTTCCTTCACTTTTTTCAAGTGAATCAACTAAATAACTCTTAAAGATAGTTCCACCAATTAAGGGACGGATATGATCTATCGCTACATCATCAAGTACAAGCTGTTCGAATAGGATAGTTCCTTCTGCCAGCCTATGCAAAAACTGGATGGTAATCGACCCTTTTATCCTGCGCTCAGATTCATGTCTTTTATTGGATAACTCAAAGTGAGGAATGGATAGAATTTTAATATCCCCAGGATAACCATTCCGTTGAAGCCAACTTTTCATCGATGATGTGATATCTTGATTCTTCTCCACTGTTTCTTTCCACCAGAGTGGTTTGTCCCAATTAATTGTGTTTAGTGGAATTTGTACTGCGTGCAGGTTAAACTTCCAAGGATGAATTGGATCATATGGATCTTTTTTCACCGGCAAATATGGCAATGATTTTCCGTCCCACACATGTGCATTGTTCTCAGTAATCCCTCCATTGCTTGCAGAATAGAAAGCATTAATTGGCTTGTTTTGGTAGGTAATTACCTCACCACGTGTTTCTTCAACAGCTTTTGTACTATTTTTATACCACGTATAACCACCGTAGACCTGATAGCGAATTGTATCATCAATAATTTCCGATGTATGGGTGGCGGCATATGTCCTCGCTGCCAATGTTTGTGCCTTCAACGTTTCGAGTCCCCAGGAAGGAAAAACTTCATTTGGCACAACTCCCTTTAAATAATCTTCAAGTGGCAATTGATTGACAGGACGGATAAATTTTTTATCCTCAATCAAAAACTCCATCGCTCCTAAATATGCCCTGTCATTCACATTTATACGATGAGCATAATCATACTTGCTTGGTATAAGAACTAATGATTCCTTTATCCTCAGTGTCTTGCCTCCACCTTTTAAAATTAAATCATTATTTTTAGTGGCTGTTAAAGAATAATTCACTCCTTCTTGTAGTGATAGTATAGGATCAAGCGTATAATATTCTCCTTTAAATTGAAAATTTAATTCTGACCTATTATCAATATAATTCACAAGCTTAACCGTAATCATTTCATCTGCTTTAAGCGATTCTGGAAACATAAATAATATAATTGTTATAAAAAATAATAGAAGATATCTCATAACCTTATAATACCAACGAATGATGTGATTATTCACATCTATGTATTTTTTTCGAAAGACCAGTTAATACCTCCCGTTACTCTCATATATTAAAAAAAGATAAGAACTCAGAACGCATCTGATTTCTTACCTTTTTTATCTCTTCTATTCTGTTAATAATGGATAATACCCTTCTTCGTTATGTGTTTCTGTTCCAACAAGTGGAGGATTAAATACACATACCATACGCATTTGTGTTCTGGCACGGAGTCTATGCTTTTCGTAATCATTTAAAAGATACATTGTTCCTGGTTTTAGTTGAAAGACTTCACCAGTTTTTAAACTTTCAACTTCTCCTTCTCCTTCTATACAGTAAACTGCTTCGATATGGTTTTTATACCAGAAGAAATTATCTGTCCCTGCTTTTATAATTGTATCGTTCAAACTAAAGCCGACTTTTTCTTTATTTAAAATAAATCTGCGACTCGTCCAATTCTCGCCAGATGTTTCATCTTTTGTTCCTTTTATATCTTCAAGTGATTTTACGATCATATCTAATTCCCCTTTAGCGTTGTATTTATTTGTAGTTTATTCTATTTAGCAAGAACATGTTTTATGCTATCTTCAAGAATTCCCAATCCTTTTTCAAGTCCTTCTATATCAATAATAAGTGGTGGAAGGAACTTAATAACTTCATCGTCTGGCCCGGAAGTCTCCACAATTAGGCCACGATTAAATGCTGCTGCACAGATTTCATCTGCAAGTCCATCAACATCAATTGCTATTCCCTGCATTAGACCTCTGCCTCGAGGTGTACCTTTAAGCTCAGGATATTTTTCTATTATTCTTTCCACATTTTTAGTTAGAAAGGCTGCTTTTTCCTGAACTGCTAACCCAAAGTCATCTGTTTCCCAATTGGTTAGTGCTTCAGTTGCTGCAATAAATGCAAGATTGTTCCCACGGAACGTACCATTATGCTCTCCTGGCCCCCAATGCTTATCATACTCTGGTTTAATTAGCGTAATTGCCATTGGTAAACCAAATCCACCAATTGATTTTGAAAGACATACAATATCAGGGTTAATACCAGCAGGTTCAAAACTAAAGAACGTACCTGTACGTCCGTTCCCCGCTTGAACATCATCTATAATTAATAAAATGTCCCAGCGCTTACATAACGCATCTACTTTCTTCAACCATTCCATTCTTGCAGCATTGATGCCACCTTCGCCTTGAACGGTTTCCAGAATTATTGCAGCTGGCAACGCAACTCCGCTTCCGCTGTCTTCCAGAAATCTTTCCAGATAAGCAATCGAATCTTGATCTCCCACATAATCATCAAATGGCATTGATACGGAATGATGCAGCGGAACTCCTGCCCCATGACGCTTAAATGAATTCCCTGTTACAGAAAGTGACCCAATTGTCATTCCGTGGAATGCATTGGTAAAGCTAATAACCGAATCACGCCCGGTTACTTTTCTGGCAATCTTCAATGCACTTTCAACAGTATTGGTGCCGGTTGGTCCTGGAAACATTACTTTGTAATCAAGCTTGCGAGGTGTAAGAATTACTTCTTTGAAGCGTTCAAGAAATTCTTTTCTTGGGTTAGTTCCCATATCGAGGCTATGAATAATCCCATCGTTACGAATATATTCGATTACTTTTTCTTGCATAGTTTCGTCATTATGGCCGTAATTAAGCGTTCCTGCCCCTGCAAAAAAGTCAATATATTCTATTCCATCAACATCCCACAGCTTATAGCCTTTGGCCTTTTGGAAAATGGTCGGCCAACCTCGGCTGTAACTTCTTACCGCTGATTCTAATTCTTCAAACGTTTTCATTTTCGCATCAGTAAGTTCTGCTGTTGCCATTTTATCATCCTTTTATAAGTTTATTTTCTTCCTTAATCGGTCCTATCTTAAATAATAGCTCATCTTCATGACCTTCCCGCGGGAAGTCATCAGCTGAAAAATAATCATTTATTAAACAATTCGTTTCAAGTTTCATCGCAAGACCTTTAAATAAATGCTGAGATGGCGTATTCGATGGGGAGACAGTTGCTTCAACGTAGGAAACTTCTTCACAAAATGTGCGATTCAGTAACTGATACAACATCTTTGTACCCAAACCTCTTCCACGCTCAGACTCATTTACGGCAACTTGCCAAATGAATAGTGTGTTCGGGTTGTCGGGATGAATGAATCCGGAAATGAAGCCAACTGTGTTTCCTTCTCTTTCAGCAACAATGGATGTTTCAGAAAATAATTCACACCACATCAGATAGCTGTAAGAAGAATTAAGATCAAGAACTCCAGTATCTTTAATCAGTTCCCATACTGCCGCTCCATCATTTTTATCAGGCTTACGAAAATGAAATTCTGTTTTTATGTCATTTGGTATTGATATTTCACTAGTTCCGCCTTTATTGATGCTCTCACCTCCCAAAAATTTATTTACTATAATAGCTTATATTGAAACGACCGGAAATATCAAAACGATTTAATCGTTATTTAGCCTGTTTAAATGTTATTTGCAACGATGTACTCCATTTAGTTGCCATGAACTAATAGTAACTATAGATTATTAAAGAATAAACCGAATTTTAAAGAATCTGGTGTAAAATACCAAATTATGTAACTGTTAACACATAAATATGCAACGTTAAAACAACTTTTCAACCATATTAATGTATTAATTAAATAGAAATATCATAGTTATTAAATATGAATTTATAGGGTTGTTTTAAATAAATAATGTTATTCGCACCAAATCATTGCCAAGTTTAAAAAAGGAGGTAGTAATAATGGCAAAAAACGCAAAAATAGGGTTACTGCCGCAAATTCTAATTGCTTTTGTAGCGGCTATTATTGCGGGCGTCATTTTTGGACCAGACATTAAGATTGTTCAGCCGTTAGGGGATCTGTTTTTACGTCTTATTCAATTTATTATCGTTCCTTTAGTTGCATCTTCCCTTATTGTAGGTGTCGCCAGCACTGGCAGCATGAAAACACTTGGACGAATCGGCGGAAAAACAATCGGATACTATTTGGCGACAACACTTATAGCAGTTACCATCGGCTTATTCGCCGGCTTGTTGTTTTCCCCTGGAGCAGGAGTGGATGTCTCCAATGCTGGAGAAATTCCTGAAGCAACTGAAACAGGAACCGTGGTCGACATATTACTCAACATCATACCGACGAATCCGCTAGCCAGTTTGTCAGGCGGCAATATTCTGCAAATTATTTTCTTTTCGCTTTTCTTGGGTGTAGGGATAACGATGGTAGGGAAAAAAGCAGACCCTGTTTACCATTTCTTTGATGGACTAGCAGAGGTTATGTACAAGATCACCTGGGTTATCATGAAACTTATCCCTATAGGTATCTTTGGATTATTAGCACCAATTATTGGAGAATACGGTCTATCCGTTTTGCTTCCTTTGATTAAGCTTATTTCGGTCGTAGCCATTGCCTGTATCGTACATGTGCTGGTTACTTATTCCATTGCTGTTAAAACACTCGGAAATATGAGTCCAATCCAGTTTTTTAAAGGAATTGCACCAGCCAGCCTCGTAGCATTCAGTACACAAAGCAGTTCAGGTACATTACCCGTTACAATAAAATGTACCGAAGACAATTTAGGCGTTTCAAAAAAAATATCAAGTTTCATATTGCCATTAGGTGCAACAATTAATATGGATGGTACATCACTTTACCTGAGTGTTGCAACACTATTCACAGCACAAGCATTTGGTATTGAATTATCCATTGGTCAAATGTTGATGGTAGTTTTAATTGCAACGCTTGGTTCAATTGGTACAGCTGGGGTACCTGGAGCTGGCTTAGTTATGCTGGTACTTGTTCTAACTGCTGTAAACTTACCTCTAGAAGCTATTGCATTAATTGCAGGTGTTGACCGTTTCATGGATATGTTCCGGACCGCAACGAATATCACAGGGGACGCGGCAGGTGCTCTAATTATTGGAAAATCCGAAAACGAAAACGTTCAAGAGATAGATTCTAATCCTGCAGCAAGTTAAATAATGCAAGGAGGCACATGAGTTGCTCATGTGCCTTTCTACAATTTTTACGTATTTAGTTAACTCCAAGAACCCATGCCACCTTTTACATTAACCACTTTCTCGAATCCTTTTTTCTTTAGAATTTTAGAAGCCTTCATACTTCTCATTCCGCTTTGGCAAATCACAACTACTTCTTTGTTTTTATCCAAGTCAGCTGATTTTTTTGCAAGTTCGGATAATGGAATGTTCTTAAAAGGTTTACGGTGATTTGCTTTGTATTCACCGGGTGTCCTCACATCAATAAACTGTGCACCATTTTTTTCGCTGAATTTACCTTTCGCTTCTTGCGTCGTGATATTTGAAATACCCTTAACCGGCATAAAACGACTCAATATAAACCATGCTGCCCCAATAATAATGATCCATTGAATTATCATTTCCATACGAGAACTCCCCACTATAATGAAAGCCAACCATGAGAGATTGCTTTCTATTTACTAAACTCTTATTAAGGCTGTTTTCTACAAATTTGCTGCACTGCAACATATGCTATAGGTTTAGGTTCCACATTACATCACACTCCCTATAACATTGCTTGGAAAAGTAACAATATTGCAGAACCTTAACTAAAGAAGTCTAACCAGATTTTTATGGCTGTTCCTAGAATAAGAATAGCTAGAATCCATTGCAGAATTTTTGTATTCACTTTTTGACCGAATTTCGCGCCAAGTGGTGATGCTATTAAGCTTGCTATGATCATAATTATAGCTGGAATAAATAAAACCTGACCAGTCAGCAATTTACCTGTCGTCGAACCAATTGAAGAAATAAATGTAATTGCTAATGATGTCGCAATCGTCATTCTGGTTGGTATCTTTAAAACAATCAGCATAATTGGTACTAGAATAAACGCACCCGCTGCACCGACAATACCTGCACCGATACCTACAATCAATGCCAGAGATGCTGCTAACCATTTGTTAAACGTAACTTGATCAAATGGAATATCATCTAGACCATTTTTCGGCACAAACATCATAACAGCAGCAATTGTTGCTAATACGCCATAAACCAGGTTAATACCCGCATCTGTCATGAATTGGGACCCATACCCACCGATAAAGCTACCGATTAAAATACTGATACCCATGTAAATGATCAACGTCTTATTTAAATAGCCGCCTTTACGGTATGCCCAAACACCACCGATCGTGGCAAATAGAACCTGAACCGCACTTATACCAGCAACTTCATGAGCAGTAAATGCAGTTAGACCTACCATAGATGGGATATATAATAGCATAGGATATTTAATGATAGATCCACCGATTCCAACCATTCCTGAAACAAAAGAACCGACAAACCCAATAAGAAAAATTGTTACTAAAAATATAATACTGTATTCCATATTTAATCCCCCAAATAAGAGGGGACCCAAGCTAATGGGTCTCCTTTATCCTTTTTTAATCCAAAATTTGAGTACATCGTCTTCTTCTGTATCTTTTAGTAATTCATGACCACCAGACTTTGCCCATGCAGTCAAGTCGCTTTTAGCTCCCTTATCGGTTGCATGAACCTCTAGAACTTCGCCAGTATTAATATCATTCATTGCCTTTTTTGTTTTCACAACCGGCATTGGACACGCCATTCCTTTTGCGTCTAAAATTTTTGCTGATTCCATTATTATTTCCTCCTTTTAATTAACCTTGAACCGCACAACGGTTTGGTCCAATTTCCATTTCCCTTTGTTTTTCATTTTCAGGTGTTATATGACCCATATTTGTTTTACGAATATCTTCATATGCATTTGGCTGTGGCGGAAGATTTTCCGTCACCATTTTTCTAAATTCATTCTCATCGTCTACTTGTAAACCATCATTGTTTTGGTAAAGATCTCCCAAACGTGCTGATACACTACCGTCATTTCCTAGTTCTTCTGCAAATGAATAATGTGCAGGTAACACAATTAAATCATCAGAAAGCTCCTTGTAACGGCTGTAAAGCGTATTACGAAGATCTCCTACCCAATCCTCTGCTTTTCCTGCTAAGTCAGGACGACCAATTGATTTCACAAATAGAATATCTCCTGTTAACAGGTACTTATCATCAATAATGAGAGAAGTGCTTCCAAGCGTGTGACCAGGTGAATAAACAGGTTGTACCTTAACGGTTGTATTTCCAACGACTATATCATTACCTTCTTCAAGTGCAGCATAGTCAAATGTCACTTCTCCTGCATCTTTTGGAGGCAGATGATAAGTTCCACCTACTTTTTCTGCTAATTCACGACCACCAGAAATATGATCGGCGTGTAAGTGAGTATCAATGAGGTGTTTAATCTGCACACCCTCTTCAGCCGCAAATTTTTCATAATTACTAATCATGCGGTTTGAATCCACAATTGCTGCTTCACCATTAGATTCAATGAAGTACGATAAACACCCTTTACCTAGACGTACAAATTGATAAAGACTTCCGCCACCATTTAAATCACCAATTTTCACAGGTTCTAAATGCTCGCTCCATGCTTTCATTCCACCTTCAAGATCATACACATTGGTGAAACCTTCTTCTTCCATCATTTCAGCTATCATCTGTGATGATCCGCCTTTTGCACAGACAACAATAATCTCCTGATCCTTATTGAGTTTCTCAGCAACAGGATCTACACCATCCAACAAATTAAAATACGGTTCATTTATTACCTCTACTTTTCCGCCTTCAATTTTCCAGTCATCAAATTCATCTGTATTACGAACATCTAAAATTAGCGTTTCCTCATGATTAACAACTTTTTTTGCTAGTTCTTTTGTTGTTATTGTTTGAGACATAATACTGTTCCCCTCCTAAAATTAAAATGTTAATGTTATATTTGCATCCTTTGCATAGTCGATAAATGAAGCAGCACCGCCAACTTCTATGCCCTCAATAAATGCATCTTTTTCCAAGTTCATAACATCCATTGTCATTTGACATGCAATTAACTTGATACCCATTTCCTGGGCGATACCTACAAGTTCCTCAATAGAAGGAACATTTGCTTGCTCAAAACCTTCTTGAAAGTGCTCTTTCCCATCAGGAAGCGGCAAGTTTTTATGTCCTTCCTTATGAATTAAATTCAACCCTTCAAACGTAAAGAATATTCCAACCTCTTCATCAGAAGCTGCAGCTGCTGTAGCTACATTAAATACTTTATAAGCATCAAATAAACTTCCGTTTGCAGCAATAATTGCTACTTTTGCATTAGCCATTTAAAATTCCTCCAATTTATTTTTAGTTATTTTTTTCTGTTGAACCTTCCCATTTGGACATTCCTGGTACAACATTTTTTACATTCTCATAGCCTTTTTCAGTTAGCTTTTGGGCTGCTAAATCACTTCGGTTTCCTGTACGGCAAATCACATGCAGTTCTTTATCCTTATCTAACTCTTCAAATCTTTCTTCAAGTTCCCCAAGGGGTATATTTAAAGCACCAGGAATATGTCCAAAGGCAAATTCTGCTGGTTCACGAACATCCAAAATCGCAATATCTTCATTGCCATTTACTTTACTGCGAAGTTCTTCCAAATCTGTAATTTCCTCATGTTTTGTTTCTTCCTTCGCTTCTGCCTCATCTGCTTTTCTGAGATAATGCTTTAATACGTCCTCTTCTTCAACCGTACCAAGGTAATGATGACCTGTACTCTCTGCCCACGCTTTAATATCCGCAGTTGATCCTTTATCAGTTGCTTGCACTTCCATCACTTGGCCTGGTTCTAAGTTTGTAATAGCTTTCTTTGTTTTAACAATTGGCATTGGACAAGCCAACCCTTTTGCGTCTAATCTTTCATTTGCTGTAATAGACATATTAACTCCTCCTCTATTTTTCTACTTCGTCTTTCCAATCAAGCATTCCGCCTGCCACGTTTGTTACATCATATCCTCGTTCTTTTAGAAACTCACTTGCTTTACCACTTCTTCCCCCGGAACGGCACACCATATAATGATGTTTATCTTTATCAATTTCTTCTATTCTTTCTGGTATTTGGCCAAGCGGTATATGGGTTGCACCTGGTATTTTCCCTTGTGCTACCTCATCATCTTCTCGCACATCAATAATATTCACGTTCTCTTCATCTTTTAATTTTTTTGCTAATTCTTTCGTTGTAATTTCCTTCATGATTTTCCCTCCAATTAGTTATTTTTCTATATTCCCCTGTCAGTATAAAATTATAATATATACCATTAGGGGTATATTTATGGCTAAAAAAATTTCATTAAAACTTGATAAGTGACCTTTTGAATCAATTTGAGACGAGTTCGCGTTCTCATTAACTTGCCAAGCCTTAGTTGGACTTAACAATTAAATAAATAAACTTATATTTCCATCTTCAGCCTCGCCCACATATGCTGCTACTCCTCCATATTCAATCTCATCAAGTAACTCATCTTTTTGGAGTCCGAGCAAATCCATTGTCATGGTACATGCAATTAGTTGTACATCCTGTTCCTGTGCCATTTCCACTAATTGCGGCAGTGGCATCGCATTGTGCTTTTTCATTACATTTTTAATCATCTTTTGGCCCATTCCTAAATAGTTCATCTTGGAAAGTCCCATTTTATCAGCGCCTCTTGGCATCATTTTACCAAACATCTTTTCCATTAAACCTTTTTTAACTGGGACCTGGTTCTCTTTACGTAGTGCATTAAGTCCCCAAAAAGTATGAAATATTGTAACTTCGTGGTCATATGCCGCGGCACCATTCGCAATAATATATGCTGCCATCGCTTTATCATAATCACCACTGAACAGAACAATTGTTGTTTTTTTCTGATCTGACATTCCGCATTCTCCTTTTCAAATTAGTTTACCTTATATACATATACCTGTATGGGTATTATTTTTCTTTTAAAAAAATGGGTTAACCCATTTCGCTTAACCCAATTAGTATGGTAAAGGACCTAAAACTAAATGTCAACCTCATCTGTTTATCTACTTTTAACAAGTAAATTAACTGCTTCTTTAATAAGGTCTTCAGATGTTTCTCCTTCTTCCTTTTCCTCACGAATGCATTGCTCAAGATTCGTGCTGACGATTAATGCTGCAGTACGGTCCATTGCATTTCTTACTGCTGACATTTGCGTTACAACATCCCGACATTCCTTTTCTTCTTCCATCATTTTCAATAATCCTCTAACTTGTCCTTCAATGCGTTTCATTCTATTTTTCATTTGATCATCATATTTCATCTTAACGACACTCCTTTCGTTAATTTTTGACCATGTGATAACCTACTACACGTTTTCCTTTGTTTCGCAAAATTCTTGTACTTACATTTCTCCCTACGATATCAGATGCGATTACAACAATGTTCTTATCTGGAATATCATGAAAATGCCGATTTAAATATGGCACCGGGATGCTATATGCTTGTTCTATTATATCATTAAACGAATCCTGATAATCTCTTGTGTCAACTATTGCAACATCCTCTTTAGAATAGGATACATAATTCATGTCCATTTTGCCAACCCCAAAGACCGGCATATACCTATGGTAGAGAAACAACAAGAGAAAAGTTATTATTATAATAAGTGCTATACTCATTGCTTTCCCCTTTCACTATTTATCAAATCATCATCAATAATATACCCGCATAGGTATTTTGTCAACAACTAAATTTACATAGAAAAATTGATTAAAAAACTTAGCATTCCCTAAGTATTAATAGCGAATACTTTAGTTGTACTTTTGCAGTATAGAAGGTATGCTTTCTTAACTGCCAAGAAGAAGTTCTGGAAAGAAAATAAGGAGAAATCAACTCTAAAGCAGACTTTTGCCCGATTTCACTCGTTAATAATGTAGGGAAGGAGAGATGAGCAGGTGACCGAGGATACGAATGATACAACTAACCTTACTCGAGATCAAGCAATTGAATTCATAATGGATCATTATGGTGAAGCCGTCAAACGAATAATTTATTCATACGTTAAAAACCACCACACGACCGACGATTTATTTCAGGAAGTGCTGATCCTAATATATAGAAAATGGGAAAAATATGATGGTCGATCTCAATTAATAACTTGGGTGATCAGAATTGCCATCAACCGCTGCAAAGATTATTTGCGATCACCACTCCATCGCATCAAACTCGTAAAAGATCAGTGGTTCGACCAAAAGGATCATCAAGATGCAGAAAAGACAATTATTCAACAAGAACAGTGGGATGAGATAGCAGAAGCAATACTAAACTTACCCATTAAGAATAGAGAAGTAATGATCTTAACATTTCAGCAGAACATGTCATTGAAGGAAATTGCCGAAGTCACGGGTGCTCCTGTTTCAACAATTAAAACCCGGATGCAACGAGCAAAAAAGTTAATAAACCAACATGTCAGTAAGGAGGAATGGACCCTTGGATAAAAAAGAACTTAAAAAGTCCCTTAATCGGAAAATAAGTGAAAAACCCCTGTTTACCAATGCAGACCGTGAGCAATTTTATGAATGGAAACAAAATACTAATCATAAAAAGAGACGATTTATCGCTTTCCCAAAAGTTGTTACAGCATTATTCTTTATTTCTTTGGTTAGTGGATTTATTTATTATGCAGGTTCAGATAATCCTTTTCAACAGCCTTTACCTCCAGAACATTCAGCTGACAAAAAAAATCAGGAGCCAAACGAGAGTAACAATCCAGTCGATTACTCCTCTAAAGTAAAACCGAAAACTGAACAAATTAAAGAGAGTTTCAATTATGACTTAACGCTGCAGGAGGCCAAATCATTGTATGGAAAATACGGTGAAGGACTTACTTACGAAAAAACAAACCCTTCAACAGGCACTACTAATTTAACCAGTGAATTCGTTTATTTCAAGTCAGATGACTTTAATCATGTAAAAAACACGTCTTTTGGTGAAGAAGACTTTAAGCAAGGAAACCTTGGTATCCTATTTCAGATTACCTGGAAGAACGAGAACGAGTTACAATCAGCGATGCTCACTTATTTATCCAAAAACGGGGAACGTATCGTAACCGAAAAATATACTTCCGACGGGTACTTTATAGGTAAAGACCAAGAGCGGGTACAACTAAAATACACGCTTGATATGCAAGGATTAGTATTGGAATCCATAGGTGAATCCATTAATAAACAACCAGAGAGTTTAACAAAAGATGACCTTCAAAAGATAGAGACATTAAAGGTAAATGCTTCTGAATCAAGCGGAATCTATGATGTAAAAGGAGACCTAAAACATTTTAGAGCCATGTCACAATTAACATCGCTAACACTAAATCAAGCTATTATCCCTGAACATCTTTTGGAAGTAATCCCAAACCTGAATAAAGTGACATTTGTTGGACCAACTCTTAACGATTTAAGTTCTGTTTCAACTGGCTTAGACAAAATCACCTATTTGAACATTAAAGAAAGTTCCTTTAGAGGAAATGCTGAAGATATTATGGAACTCGAAAATTTAGAAACCGTTGTATTGGACAAATCAACCGTAACAGACTGGCACAAACTAGAAACTAACGGAATTACTGTACTGGAAAATCCTCCAAATTAATAAACCTTGAACTTATCATCCAGAACCTAATGTAGGCGCTAGGCGCTGGCCGGTGAGAACGCCACGTCCTGTGGCGTCACCGGCACTAGTACGTCCTGTACGTCGGAACTGGACGTCGCTGATTCGGATTCCAATTATCCTCAGCACTTAAATTTTATAATTTCCTATACAAGAACAAAAGCGCAAGCGCCTGTTCAGCGCGTATGGACTGACCCGTTCGAGATAAAGGATACACGAAGAGCGTAAGCGATTCGATGTTGACTTATCGTAGACACGGGGAAGGAAGTCCACTAGGAGCTAGGCGCTGGAGCTGGACGTCGCTAATTCTGATGTCCAATTATCCTCAGCACTTGATTTTAAAGTACGCTATTCAATAAAAAAACAGGATGGACAGTTCATACCCTGTCTATCCTGTTCAAGTTTTTTCTCATTGAGGAGTCATTATTTATTATTTTTCTAACCACTTATTAACCTTGTCCTGATTTTCCTCAACCCAGGCTTCCGCTAACTCTTCAGGGGTTTTACCCTCAGTATCAATAGCCATGATCCACTTCTCAACCTGATCAAGTGTAAGTTTCATATTAGAAAACAGTGTATAGGCTGTTGGGGATTGTTCTTGTAAATTAGGGGTAACACCTACTTGAACATCATCAAGCTTCCATACGTTTTTGGGATCATCTAAAAATTTCAAATCCATTCGCACGAACATAGGGTGAGGACGCCATGCATTAAAAACAATTCCACCTTTATCCTTCATTACACTTTCAACTTGAGCAAGCATAGCTGCTGTACTGCTGTTCTTTATTTCAAAATCTTTCATGTTGTATGCTTCTACCATTTTCTTTGTCGTATCTGCCATCCCACTGCCTGGATCGATTGCATAGACTTTCTTGTCGAATTTCTCTTTATACTTGTTTAAGTCAGCAATTGAATTAACATCTTCCATGTATGCAGGAACAGCTACGCCCAGTGGCATGTCTGAATACAATGTACCAGCAATCTCAAATTGGCCTTCATACTCCTTTAAATAGGAACTTTGCAGGTTCGGGGCCCAAATATCAATAAATGCATCAATTTCCTGATTAGCTAGAGCTTCATATAATATACCAATTTGGCCCTCCACAATCTCCACCTCAAAACCTTGCTGCTCTAAAATTTCCTTTGAAAGATATGCAGGAACGGTTGCATAATCATATGGATCTAACCCAATCGATATTGTTTTTTGTTCTTTTTGGTTATCCTTGTTGTCTTGACTTTCTTGCTGTTCCCCATTACATGCTGTTAACACAAGAATAAGGCTCAGACTCAAAAAAAAGATCATTATTCTTGCACTTTTTGCTGAATTAATAATTATACTCACACGCTTCCATTTTATTATTTTAAGTACGGGGTAATTCCCAACTCCTTATGTTCCACTCGTACTTCGAACTTTATAATAACACATTCTGAATGTTTTTTTTAGAAATTTTTATAGAAAACTTGACTTATCGCAAAGCCTTTATATAGATAAGCCTTAGTTGCATTTATGCAGTAAGAAAGGATTTAAACATACTTATCTGCCAATGAAAATAAAAACGCTTACCTGCATGCATCTATATTTTAATGAAATAATCCGTGAATTCTATTAATAAGAACTCACGGATTAATTAATAATTACTACTTATTTTTTTATAAACATTTGAGTCCAGTGGTGACCATCATCCACATACCCTACTCCAATGTGTGTGTAATTTTCATTTAAAATGTTTTTCCTGTGTCCAGGACTATTCATCCACGCATTAACAACTTCTTCTGCTGACGCTTGACCTCTTGCGATATTTTCCCCTGCTGATTTATAGGAGATTCCAAAGTCTTTCATCATCGTAAATGGTGAACCATAAGTTGGGCTATTATGGCTAAAGTATCCAACATTATTCATGTCTCTGGATTTATATTTTGCTACTCTAGCAAGCTCCCAATCGTACTTCAATGCAGGCAAACCTGCTTCAGCTCTTTCTTTATTAACTAGTCTAATAACTTCCTGTTCCTGATTGTATTCCTCGTTTACCACGATATTAATTTTCTGTCCCGGATAAATCAGGTCGGGGTTTGAAAGTTGAGGATTTGCTTCAATTAACTCGCTTACTCCAGTAGTAGTTTTTAAAGCAATTTTCCAAAGTGTGTCCCCGGGTTCAACCGTATATGAATCAGCTGCCATTGTAGTAGCAGGAAATAGTAAAGCTAATGATAAGATTGATATGATAGCAATTTTGCTGATCTTGTTAATCATGAAAAACATCCTTTCTTTTGGTTATAGTGCTAGAATAAAGAGTTTCAGAGATTTAGTCATTACTAAATATTTGGAAAGTTTATTACGATATAATTACATTGATGCATAAAGATTGGCAAACGTTATGATAGCACACTTTTCAAGTCTATTTTTTGTAATATAAACGAAATATTATCGCATATTATTTTATAAAAAGAATTGCCTTAAGCTCAGTTGCCGTAATCTAGTAATAAATAAAATCACCATGCAAGTAATTCACATGGTGATACTAATGATAGATTAACAAAACGAATCTTTTGATTTAGGGACAGACAACCCAAATAACGGCCTGAGATAGAGTGCTACAAAGGTTCCAGCTAATGCCAGTATCCCCCAAATATAGCCGTGAAGACTGAATGAAGCAATTCCTCCAAAATATGCGCCAATATTACAACCGAATGCGAGACGTGCACCATAACCTAACATTAAACCTCCAATTACGGCTGCGGCAACATTTTTACTGTTTATTTTCGTAAATTTGAAAAGTCCACCTGCTGCTGAAGCGAGAAATGCTCCCAAAATAACCCCTAGATTCAAAACAGTTGTTGAGTCCATAAAAATCGATGACTCTAAAACAGCTGCGTTTGCTCCTTGCCAATACCCCCAGCTAGCTACATCGATCCCTAGAAATTGTGCTGCTTTTGATCCCCATAATGCGAAAGCTGAAGTAACACCCCAAGGTGCACCTCGAGTCATTAGTGTTAAGGCATTAAGAACTGCCAATGCAATTGCTGCTGCGAACAATGGCCAAGATCCACGTAAAATTCTCTTCCAGCCATTAGTTGACGGAACAGTTGCCATTTTAGGTGCTTTTCTCTTTTTTTCTACAACTAAAGTAATCCAGGAAATCAATCCAAATAACAAAATCGACAAAATCCAGGCACCACCATATCCTAGTCCTGTGGATGTTGCTAAAAAAATAAGTTCAAACGCTGGTAGCTCTTGCGTCCAAAATGGAAGATGATAGGCTCCGATTGTTGAACCAACAATAAAGAATAATAGCGTTACAAACATAACAGAGCGTCCACCACCGACTGCATAAAGCGTTCCGGATGCACACCCTCCACCAAGCTGCATACCTATTCCAAACATGAAAGCACCAACAAAGAGACTAACACCCACTGGCGCAACATAACCAGCGACGCCTCCTCCAAAGAATGAGTAACCAAATGCCAGAATTGGAGCAAATAATGTAACTGCAACAGCTAACATTAGCATATGTGAACGTAACGCCTTCCCATTTCCAACAGACATAAGCCTGCGAAATGCTGATGTAAAGCCAAAGCGAGCATGAAAAAGTGTATATCCAAGCAACAGGCCAATTACAAGCAGTAACGGCTGAACAATATTTTGTGTCGCCATAAGGTAAATCATTAAGATAGCCCCAACAATCAGCCCACCAATTATTAGCGGCATTTGAGGCTTATTTAATTCAGTACTATTTTGTGGTACTGGATCTTTCACTTCATCTATAGGTTGAGCTTTCGTAGCCATTTAAAACATCCTTTCCTTATAAACTTAATAGGAATTATTCCATAATAACGACTAATCATTTTAGTGTCAACGAAAATTTGGCCAAACAAAAACCCCGAGTAAGACTCCATTAATTGAAATCTTACTCGGGGTGAAAAACACCTTTATTATTGGTTATTTATCCTGAATAATTGCAGCAAAATGAGAAATTATCTTTGCAGTCATCCCCCATATAACTTTATTGTCGTAAGTATAGAAGTATTCATCCATCTTTCCGCTCCGCCAATTATAGTTACGTCCCCCAACAATCGATTCAAAAGGGAAATTTTCCTCCGGTTCAATACCCATGTTTACGCGATGAACATCCGGATTCGTTTCCATAAAAAACTTCAGCGGGACCGTAAATACCTCCTCAACTTCGGAAGGATTCGCTTCTATATGATCAGTTTCCCTGAGAAAACCCGCGTACGGATAAACAATCATACCAAACGGAGAAACAAGATAATCTAATGGGTGAATTTCTGAAATATCTGTTCTCTCAATACCCAGTTCTTCCGTTGTCTCCCTTATTGCAGCATCCTGTTCTGTTTTGTCACGATTATCAAGCCTTCCTCCAGGAAAACAAATTTCTCCCGGCTGTCTTTTTAATGAATGTGACCGAACTTCAAATAGCACATGAATTCCTTCATCCTTCTCAACAAGTGGTATAAGTACTGCAAATTTAGAAAAACTTTCACTGCCAAGAATTTTAGGGGTATGTTCTTTCACTTTTGCAAAAATTGAATTTGCATCCATATAGTCACCTCAATTTACTATAGAAGAGATTATATTCAATCATAACATACCATTGAATGCCATTACTTCCATTTAGAAAGCGGACGAAAAAAACTCTGGAAAGAATTATCAATCCAGAGTTGTTCAGTAAGTGTTATTTTACCTTATTGACATATTGCCGTTTATTATCATCCATACCTGACAAGCAAATGGACGCAGGATCGTTATTTATATCCAGATTAATGGTTGATCCATCAGTTGGCAGCGTCTGCTGGAAAATTTCCTCATATTCTGGAACCGTTACTTCTTTTCTTGCGGAAAATAAATCGTTATGTTTTTCCACATGCAAATGTTCCCTGTAATTTGGCTGTAAAATTCCAGTGAAAAATTCCCCAACTGCTCCGGAGCCATAACTGAATAACCCAATTCTTGACCCTGCTGCCAAGTCCTCCTTTTGTTCAAGAAGCGAAAGCAAACTTAGGTATAATGAGCCAGTATAAATGTTTCCTACATTTCTATTATAGCCTGTACTTATTTTATAGTTTGCTACTAATCGATCTACCGTATCTTCTGATCCTTCATCCAAAACAGTTCTCAACGCTTTATGTCCCATCTTTGTATATGGAAGGTGGAAACAAATTGCCTCAAAGTCATTTAGCACAAGACCAGTTTTCGTCTTGTATTGCTCCCATACTTTAGAAAAGAATGAAATGTATTGTTCATTCGACAATTTCCCGTCAACAAAAGCTTTGTCAGAATATACGGGACGCCAAAAGTCCATAATATCAGAGGTAAAATATACACTCTGATCTTCAAGTGCCATAATGTTAGGATCTGCACTAACTACTAATGCAACTGCTCCAGCCCCTTGTGTTGCCTCTCCTGGTGTATCCAAACCATACCTTGCAATATCTGAACCCAGCACCAAGACCTTGCTCTTTGGATTCAATGCAATATGTCCTTTTGCCATTTGAATGCCAGCAGTCGCTCCATAACAAGCCTGTTTTACTTCGATAACGCGGGCGTATGGATTTAACCCTAATAAGTCATGTACATAAACGCCCGCTGATTTAGAGCTGTCAATGCCTGACTCTGTACCGAAAATAACAAAATCAATCGCTTCCTTATCTTTCTCGTCCAATACTTCCAAAGCGGCATTCGCTGCTAACGTAACTGGATCTTGTGTAATCGGAGGTATTGACATCTTCTCCTGTCCAATACCAATTGTAAATTTCTTAGGCTCCACATTTCTGCTGACAGCCAGTTTGTTCATATCAACATATAAATGAGGTGCATAAAAGCCTATTTTATCTATCCCTATTTTCACGATGAGTTCTCCTTTACTTAACATTCACCAAGCCCAATGGCGACTATCTTAGTTGCAATTATGCATTAAGATAATTTTATACTTCCTACTACTAAAATCAGTCCACAGTATATACAAAAAGTGGCTAAACTATATTTTACTATAAATAACAACAGAATTAAATTTCCGCGATGGTGAAAAATTCTATTCCTTATTAAGTATTCTGCTCAAGCTGTAATGTATTATAGAAGTTTATTGTTATATGAATGAGGAGTCAGTTATAGAATTAATGCAAAATCGAGAGAGGGATAACGGAATGAGGATCCGAAACAAGCCTCTAAATGAGGAAATTTCAACAAATAACGGAACGAGGATTCATCAACCTAATTTCTTTAATAAAACTTTGTAAGCGGACACCAGTATGTCCGCTTACAGCTAGATTCAATGCCTAATAAAAGCGGAATCTGTTTACTTAATATACTTTATCCCCATTAAAAATAGAATTCTTCACAATAACATAGTCTACATTTCGAATTGCCTGCAATTTGCTTCCTCCAGCATAAGAAATGGCTGATTGAAGATCCTGCTCCATTTCAATCAATGTATCTTTAAGTGAACCTTTATGCTCCACATACATTTTCTTGCCTTCCACATTTTTCTTTTCACCTTTTTGAAACTCTGAAGCAGAACCAAAGTATTCCTTAATGAACTTTCCATCTTTTTCAATTGTTTCACCTGGAGATTCCTCATGTCCAGCAAACAATGAGCCAATCATGACCATAGAGGCACCGAATCTAATTGATTTAGCTATATCACCATGAGTACGAATGCCACCATCCGCAATTATCGGTTTACTTGCTGCCTTTGCACACCATCTTATTGCTGCTAATTGCCACCCGCCGGTTCCAAATCCGGTTTTTACCTTTGTTATACATACCTTCCCTGGGCCAATCCCAACTTTTGTTGCATCCGCGCCAGCATGCTCCAGTTCTCTTACCGCTTCTGGAGTACCGACATTTCCAGCAATAACAAAACTTTCTGGTAGTTTTTGTTTAATATGCTCAATCATTTGAATGACTGCATTGGAATGTCCATGTGCAATATCAATTGTGATGAATTGTGGTGTAAGCTGTTCATCAGCTAAATACTGGATGAAATCATACTCTTCAGCTTTTACCCCTACACTAATAGATGCAATTAATCCACGTGAAATCATATCTTTAATAAAAGCGACACGTGTCTCAGGTTCAAAGCGATGCATGATATAAAAGTAGCCATTTTCCGCTAAGGATAGTGCAATCTTTTCATCTATTATGGTTTGCATATTCGCTGGAACCACAGGCATTTTAAAAGTGTACCCACCTAGGCTTACAGTTGTATCACATTCGGACCTGCTATTTACCACACATTTTGCGGGAATTAATTGAATATCTTCATAATCAAATGCATTTTCCACAGTAACACCTCTTAAAAACGAATGTTTTATTTATAATTTAAATTAATGTTCGTACATTATGTAATTTACATCATTATTTGCATTATGTCAAAGAATTTTGCAACTATTTATGTAAATAGTCCTATTCAACGAACCCAATCAAAACGTTTTTGAATAAAAAGCAGAATTTATTCTCATCCTAAATCTTGAGGTGACCATATGTTAAATCGATCAATGATAACGGCGTTAATAGGTATAGGTGCCGCTCAATTCCTGAAGGTACCACTGAAATATTTAGAAGAAGGTACATGGGATTGGACGAGGCTGATTGGTTCCGGCGATATGCCAAGTTCCCACTCTTCAGCAGTTACAGCTCTTACCACTTATGTAGGACTTAAAAAAGGTGTTCCTTCAATTGAATTCGGCGTCAGCAGTATTTTTGGGCTGATTGTCGTTTATGATGCCATGGGAATCCGCAGACAAACTGGTGAAATCGCCATGGAAGTAAACATACTAAACGAACAATTAGAAAGATTTGCAAATGAGCATCCTGGTATTTATCACAAAGAACGAAAGAAAAAATTGGAAGAATTGCTTGGGCACATGCCAATTGAGGTAGCTGGCGGTGCGCTATTAGGGATTGTTATAGGATCTATTAGTTATCAAACAGAAAAGAACTGAAGCGCAATTGATACATATCAATGGTCTACATGAAATGAACTTAGCCTATTATCCAAGCTCATGTTTTGTTTAAAAAAGCTTTAAGGGCCATGAAATTATTCTTTTGAGTGCAGACGGTATGGAATAGTCTCATGTTACACATATTAACATCGATTAAAAATTTTGGAGGTTTTAAAATGGGAGTATTATCAACATCGCCAATAAACATGGATAATTGTATTCAAGCATGCCTTAATTGCGCCCGAGCCTGCGAGGAATGCACAACCGCTTGCCTACAAGAACCAGATGTTCAAGCTAGAATCAGATGTATTCAGACGTTGGTTGATTGTGCTGAAACTTGTTTTCAATCAGCAGCTTTAATGTCTCGAAACAGTACATTCGCCAGTCAGCACTGCCAGATTTGCGCGACTATTTGTGAGGCATGCGCAGTCGAGTGTGAAAAATTTACGGACGACCATTGCCAGGAGTGTGCAAAAATTTGCCGTGAATGCGCGGAATCATGCAGGAATATGGCTACTTCTTAATATATTATCCTCACTTTTAAGTGGAGGTTTTCTTAATAAAACGAATGGGTATTATGACTATCAGTTGTCACACCAATACTGGAAAATACATTATAAAAAGGCAATCTCTTGTCAATAAAAGAATTGCCTTTTTACAATTTATAAGATTTTGCTTAAAAATGATTGTGTTCGTGGATTTTGAGGGTTATCAAAAATTTGCTGCGGATCTCCCTCTTCCATAATTATTCCTTCATCCATAAATAACACACGGTCCCCCACTTCTCTGGCAAATCCCATCTCATGCGTTACGACAACCATTGTCATCCCTTCTTCTGCTAAATCTTTCATTACCTCAAGCACATCGCCAACAAGTTCAGGGTCAAGAGCAGATGTAGGCTCATCAAACAGCATAACTTTAGGATTCATTGCAAGAGACCTGGCAATTGCCACACGTTGCTTTTGTCCACCTGAAAGGCTGTCAGGATAATCATCTGCTTTATCTGATAATCCTACTTTTTCAAGAAGTGAAAGTGCGACATCTTTTGCTTCGTTTTCGGTTAGATTTTTTACTCTGATAGGACCAAGCGTAATATTTTCTAATACCGTTTTATGAGGGAATAAGTTGAAGTGCTGAAAAACCATTCCCACTTGAGAGCGTATTTCATTTATATTAACGTTTGGATCTGTTAATTTGTCTCCGTCAATCGTAATTTCGCCTGCAGTTATATCCTCAAGAAGGTTGATACATCTAAGAAATGTACTTTTCCCGGAACCTGACGGCCCAACTACGCACACAACCTCACTCTCATCAACTTTAGCATCAATTCCTTTTAAAACCTCTAAGTCACCGAACGATTTGTGTAAATCTTCTACTGTAATCATTTATACATCCAGCTTCCTTTCCAGTCTGTTCAAATATAGTGCTGTTGGCACCGTTATACATAAGTAAAGTAAACAAACCATAACTAATGTTTCAAAAATTTCAAAGGTTGTATTGTAGTACTCTTTAGCCATAAACACGACATCATGTACTACGATAACCGAAAATACAGATGTATCCTTTAAGCTGATAATAAATTGGTTTCCAAGAGGTGGAATCATTCGTTTAAATGCTTGTGGCCAAATAATGTACCGCATCGTTTGGTTTTCCGTCAGTCCCATTGAGCGTCCTGCTTCATGCTGCCCTTTGTCAATTGAATAAACAGCACCACGAACAATTTCAGCAATATATGCACCAGCATTGACAGCTATTGCAATAACACCAGCTGTAAACGACGTAATGTTCAAGCCTATTAAATCCTCGGAAACACCATAATAAAGAAATAGTGCTTGAGCCAGAATTGGTGTCCCACGAACGACCTCAACATAAACCGACCAGAACCCTCTTATTATTTTGTTTTTAGAAAGTTTACCCAAGCCAGCTAACGACCCAATAATCATACCTATAAACAAACCGATAACTGTAATCATTACTGTTATTTTTAGGCCATTTAATAAGAAAGGCAAACTTTGAACATATGCTGATTCCATAAACGTAGTATAAATCATTCTGTATCTCTCTCCTTAATAAAACAGCGTAACAAGCAATTACTTGTTACGCTTGATTTGTAGTCTGCACAGTTGACTATTCTAATTCTGGTGGTTCTGTTCCAAACCACTTCTTATAAATTTCTGCATATGTTCCATTTTCTTTCACTGCCGCTAACCCTTCATTTACCGATTCTACAAGGTCAGATCCTTCTGGTAACGCAATACCATATGGCTGACCTTCCATTACTTTACCAACTGTTTTTAATTTATCTGGAGCATTTTCCTTAATATAATACTTCACATTTGGTAAATCATATAAAACGGCATCAAGACGGCCTCTTTCCAAGTCCATATAGGCTGTTACAATCTCTGGATAAGCTTCAACTTCTGCATCCGTATTAGCCTTTAAATAGTCATTACTTGTTGACCCTTGACGTGACCCAACTTTTAATCCATCTACATCCTCGATTGATTCAATATCAGAATCCGCAGGGACTGCAAGGATTAAACCGGAATCATAATATTTGTCAGAGAAATCGATGAACTCCTCACGTTCCTCCGTAATAGAAATACCAGCAATACCTATATCATTTTTTCCTGTTCTCATTGATGCAAGCAACCCATCAAACGCCATCGTTTCAAATTCTACATTAAAGCCAGATTCTTCAGCGATAGCTCTCATCAATTCAATATCGAAGCCTTCCATTTCACCAGTGTCGGGATTCTTATATTCAAATGGCTGAAAGTTGGAATCCGTAGCGACAGAATAAGTCTTTCCCTCTCCGTCACCATCTCCACTTGTCTCACTTGAGCCACAGGCGGCAAGTAAGCTGATTGAAATAATTGCAATAAATAATAACGTTAGTTTCTTTTTCACGTTAACTATTCCCCCTTATTAATATTATTTATATTGTATTTTTATATATTCTCATAGTATTCACACTTTTCAAATTCCTATTTAGGGCTGTATACCTATAAAAAATGTTATATTTCAGACTCTTACAAATTTAGTGTTTAATAGTGTACAATAGCTCTGATATACTCAATTTAACTATAATACATGCCATAGTTTATAGATTTCATACAATATTTGGAAGGGAATTTCTAGTTACCGAAAAAAACTTTACGCCAATTTCCCCTTAAAAACCTTTAATTCCTCGATAAACTTATTAAATTCAGGGATATTCATCTGTTGAGCTGAATCAGATAATGCAACAGCAGGATCTGGATGAACTTCAGCCATAATGGCATCTGCTCCGATTGCCAATGCCGCTTTTGCTGCTGGAAATAGTAAATCTTTTCTTCCTGTAGAATGTGTTACATCAACTACAACGGGTAAATGGGTTTCTTTTTTCAAAATAGGGACAGCTGAGATATCTAAGGTATTTCTTGTTGCTTTTTCGTATGTTCGAATACCACGTTCACATAAAATGATTTGATCATTCCCTTGTGAAATAATGTATTCTGCTGCATTAATAAATTCCTGAATTGTTGCAGAAAGCCCTCTTTTCAGCAATACAGGCTTATTGACTCTTCCTACTGTTTTCAGTAATTCAAAATTTTGCATGTTACGGGCACCTACTTGAATAACATCAACATAATCCAATGCTTCTTCTACATCATGTGGGGTAAGAATTTCACTTACCACCGACATGCCTACTTCGTCAGCAACTTTTCTTAAAATATGCAGACCTTCTAACCCCATACCTTGAAAATCATATGGAGAGGTACGTGGCTTGAACGCGCCTCCTCTCATTAAAGTAAGGCCTTGTTCCTTCATTGCTAAGGCAACTTCTTTAACCTGATCATAGCCTTCAACAGCACATGGCCCCATAATAAAACCTTGCTCTCCATTTCCGATTTTCTGGCCATTAACATCTACAATTGTGTCTTCAGGACGCGCTTTTCGTGAGACTAGTAATGCCTTCTTATGGTCATCTTCCTGCAGCTCTAAACTTGCTTTAAAAATCTCCTTAAAAATATGTTGTATAGTTGATCTTTCAAACGGCCCGTCGTGGTGCTCATTAATTAAATCAAGTGATTGACGTTCACGAACAGGATCAAAGCGTACTGTGCCTTGTTTCTCCTTATGCTGGCCAATCTCTTGCACAACTTCAGCTCGTTGGTTCAATAATGTTAGAATTTCCAAGTTGATCTCATCAATTTTGTTACGTAGCTCATTTAATTCGTTTGTAGACATAGGTTAATTCCTCCTGATTTCATTATTATTTTTGACTCATTACATAAACTGTCAACCTGCTTCCGGTTCTCCAGAAGCATCACCTCCTTAAATGAATAAAAAATCGCCCACTGCCGTCATAGAACGACAGGGACGATTTCACACGCGGTACCACCCATATTGTGAACAAAATTGTTCACCTCTTAAAATTGTTAACGATCATATGACCGTCTTCCCCTTCGCAAAGAAAAATTCCTTACTACGAGAAAGAAACTCCAGGATTGTAATTCATGCTTATCTGTGACTGATTTCCACCACCATCAGCTCTCTTATAACAGGGAGATAAGACACTACTTTTTTCCTTTCATTGCCTTTAGCATTATGCAATTATAGAACAAAAGCGCTAACGCGCCTAATCACGTCCCAGGTGAGAATTATTCACTTGGGGCGTTTCTCGCTTCTATCATTGTGCCGTTACAGTGAGGACAATGTAATTCGACTTCCTCCCCTTTATTTAGATCCACACTAAATTCACCTACGATAAATCCAGGGACTTTATCAGTTCCTTTACAATCCAGGCATCGAAATAGGACAATCTCCTCTATTTCCTCATTTAAACCTAATGGATCATCATCCTCTAACCATTTATCAAATTCATTATTATCCTGTTTGTTGGACAAGGCCATACTCCCTCCATTTCTTTACATCTTCTGTATCTTCCATATAATGATAAATCCATCCATAATCACTATGCCATATCCCTACAAGATCCATTTGCCTTTGGCAATGAGGACATTGAAAAGGATCATGTTCAAATGATTCAATCATACGTTGACGATAAGTTTTCTTCTTACGCTTTGTTTCTAATAATAATGCAATTTGTTTGGTTCGCATGAACGCATGAAGGCTTAATATTTGTTGTGCCTTGTGATGAGCTCTTCTACTGTACAATCCATACCTTCCAACCATTCGAAAATGTTTTGGTGGGATGTGTTGGAGTAGCTCAAATAAAAATCTATAGACACGGGCTTTTTTATCTACTCGTTTTCCTGTATGATGATCTTCATACCAATAATGAACCGTTTCTCCGTCATATGCTTCAATACGATACTCAGCAATTGCTGGACGTGCTAAATATCGACCTATGTATCTTGCGACACCATTGGCATTTTTTATTTTCTTTTCAGCATTCACATAAAAACCATTTGGATACCCTCTGTACAAGTCATCTATAAGTTCATTGACTTTTCGGTTTCCAGGAAACCATTTTTTTAATAAATCTAAGACAACTTTTTGCCATGACTTCCTCAGGTACTCATATGGGATATACCCACTAGATCTCCATTCATTTTGATTATCCAGTGCTCCTTCTGTAACTAAAGCATGTACATGTGGATTGAACTTGAGGTCACGACCAAACGTATGGATTACCGTGATAATACCTGAGCGTAATCCTCTTTTATTACTCCGATGATAGTTATGGTATTGAAACACCTCTGCAACTTGTTTACTTAATTCTTTAAGTTTGTTGCGATCCTCATAGAATATGTTTCTTAATTGCTGAGGAATGGTGAATACCATGTGGCGATGCTGAACATCGAAAATCATTTCCTGTTGTTTATCTGACCATTCATCTGTATATTTTTTTCCACACCGATGACAAAATCGGCTTTTACATGTGAAACACACAAATTTCGGCGAAGGATTCCCATCACAGCCTAAACATTCATAACGAGCATATCCCATATCTCGTGTCCCGCAACGAATTGTTTTCTCAACTGTTTCTTTTATATCACCACGATAGCTTTCAGGAAATCGGTCATAGTGAAACTCCCAAAAGCCTGCAAAATGATCTTTTAGAATTTGTTTAATTACACCAGTACCTTTTTTCGCCATCTTCTTTCTCTCCAAATAGTTGATGAATGCATTGTATCACAGAGAAAGTTATCCACAACCGCGGAATTCTATAATTTCCTAGACAAGAACAAAAGCGCAAGCGCCTGTTCAGCGCCGTATGGACTGGACTGACCCGTGTGAGATAAAGGATACACGAAGAGCGCAAGCGATTCGATGTTGACTTATCGTAGACACGGGGAGGGAAGTCCACTAGGCGCTGTAGCTGGACGCCGCTGATTCGGAAGTCCAGTTATCCATAGTACCTAAATTTTATAATTTCCTATTAAACTAAAAAGTCCCTACTGGTCAGTTAATAACCAGTAGGGACGATTGATATCGCGGTACCACCCTAGTTGTGATAGACTTACGCTTCACCACTTAAATTGTTAACGGCCAATCCACCGTCTTTTCCTTCATAAGAATATGACCCTTACTACGAAAAAGAAGCTCAAGGACTGTAATTCATGATTATCTTTGACTGATTTTCACCACCATCAGTTCTCTAGAACAGGGAGATAAATCACTAATAAATTCCTATCGTTGCTAAATTATATTAATTGATTTTTGTTAAAATTATATTTTCATAATTATATGCTAAAATTCAGTCATTTGTCAACGCTTTTGTTAAAAAATTAAATTTGTTTGTTGCCACTTTTCTACCGATCGCATTCGATTATATTTATAGAAGATACTATATCCATAATTCACAGCAAATAAGTTTATAAATTAACTCGTAAAATGATAGAATTATTTTTTGAAAGAAGGAAACAAGGAGTGACATATATGCAAAAGACCATCCGAACTATTAATGATGATGACTTTCAACACGTAGAAGCGATGGACACAGGGATTGAAGATGATTATATAAAACGTGTTTTTAATAGACTCATAACTGGAAGTAATCGTTTATATGGGTTATTCCTCGGTGATCAAATGGTTAGTTTGGGAGGGAGCTCTATTTATGCCAGCCGTTATGTAATGTTAGGCAGATTAAGAACAGATCGTCGGTATATAGGCAATGGCTTTTCAACTGAATTAATGACTCATATGATGAATAAAGCATTTCAAATTAACGGAATAAAATGGGTTGGTGCGAATACACAGGAGTTTAATAAGCCTGCGCGACGTGTAATGGAAAGAATCGGATTAACGCCGTTTATTCCACAGCATGCTGCTCAAACGAAGGATACTTTAGTATTGGAAACAGGTTCAGAATTATGGACACAAGTTACAGATGTCCAACAAAAAAGAGAGTGGCTTAATAAAATGTATAGTAATTCAACATCAATCTTCCCATACGAATGCTATTATTCATTTCCTGTTTCAAAAGATTTATTTCAAGAACGTGACTTAAGGAAATGGTCTTTTTATGAAAATAATCTAAAAACCCGTGCACTTATCACTAAAACAGATCAAAAAAAACATCATTATTTACATGCTATCTACCCGTGGAATGACATTACCTCACAGGAAGGTTTATGGGAGACAATTTCAAACGATTACAAGCAATTACGAAATCAGACAGGAGAAGAAACATTTATATGGATGGATCTTACAAAGGAGCAGGTAAATAACCTCCCTAAAAATCACCAATTCACATTACCTTCTCCGTGGATCTTGCATGGCATTGATAAATCAGATTGGGAAAGGGTTCAGGCTCTTGATTAGGTCTAAACTCACCTAATAAAGACTGAACACAATTCAAGATGTTCAGTCTTATTATTAAATAACGATATTAAAATGCAGCAGTCCAGCCTCCATCAGCTGTTACAACGGTTCCATTTACAAAACTAGATTCATCAGAAGCTAAAAACAGTGCCACTTGTGCAATTTCTTCCGGTTGACCCGACCTAGGCATTACTGCGTGTGCAAGCTGAGCACGGCTTGCTCCGAACTCACTAATATTTTTCATACTGGATGCAATGTTTGTTTCTACACCACCCGGCGCTATAGCGTTACAACGAATACCTTTCTCTGCATACATGAATCCTGTATTCTTCGTTAAACCAACGACTGCATGTTTTGAGGCACCGTAAATAGCACCAGCATGAGCGCCATTTAGCCCGCCAGTGGATGCGGTATTAATGATGACACCTTTTTCTTTTTCTAAGAAGATTGGAAGCGCTTTACGTGTTGCCCGCATAACACCTTTTGTATTGATATCAAAAATCAAATCCCATCTTTCATCAGTAACTTCACCGACTGGCTCCATTCCATCCATTATTCCAGCATTATTAACAAGAATATCTAGCGTCCCATACTCACTTACTGCTGTATCAATCATATTTTCAATGTCTGCAAGTTCTGCTACGTTTACTTTTACTGCCTTAGCTGTTCCACCATTATTAGTAATCTGCTCCGTAACTTTTTCAGCTCCTTCCAGATTAAGATCAGCCAATATAACTTTAGCTCCCTCTTTTGCATAGAGCTCTGCTATTGATTTTCCCATTCCGGAAGCTGCCCCTGTTACAACTGCGACTTTTCCATCTAATTTCATAACTGTTCCTCCTTGTAATTTAATAGTTAGGAATACGTATTGAAAACGCAAACCCCTTTACTGTATATGTTTAGTATACTATAACTTTAGTATACAAATTACACGATATTCAGAATAAACTACTTAACTACCACTATTAATTCAATAGATTATTTAATCAATTTAGAAATTTCCATGTTTAATGACCACTCCCTTACCTAACATTCGACTATACTATTATAAACAGGTTAGGAGGCTTCTTATGGGAAAATATAAAATAATAGTTGAAACAACTGGCAAGAAGAATAGTGCACAACAGCGATATAACTTAATTACAAGAAATAAAATTAATGCTGATATTAAAACTTATAAAACTGATGGCGGTGAGCTTTATAGTGTAGAAGTAGGACCATATACAGGAAAAAAGCAAATTCTTCAGGACGTTGATAAGATTAAAAGCTTAGGAATAACAAATGCCTTTATAACCGGAGCATAGTATGTTATCCCTAACATAATATCATTCATTAAAAAGGCAATCTTCTGGTATAAGTAGAAAATTGCTTTTTTATTTTTACATATGACGCAAATAAAGATGTTCACACATTTGTCTCAGTTTCTCCACAAAAAATGGATATTTAACAATTACAATTAGCACTGTAGTAAATAAACTTAATGTTTGAGGAGGATCTATTATGAAAAAAGGATTATTAGCAGTATTGGCTCTTGGACTTATCCTATTTCTTGCAGCATGTGGTGGAAGTGACTCAGGTGAATCCAGCAGCGGGGATGACAGTTCTTCAGCATCAGCTGCAAGTAATGAACTTAATATAACTGCATCGAATTTTGAATTTGATAAAGATAAATACACCGTTACTGCAGGTGAGGAAGTTGCAGTTTCTCTTACAAATGAAGAAGGTATGCACGGGATTACAATTGACGAATTTGATGTGAAAATTGAGGGTGAAGGCGAAGCAACTTTCACACCTGAAGAACCAGGTGAATACACAATCATTTGCAACATTCCTTGTGGTGAAGGTCACGCCGACATGCAAACAACATTAGTTGTAGAATAAAAGAGGTAATGAGAAGCTGTTCTAGTAGAATAGCTTCTTATTTTTCACATAAACGAAGGAGAACAACTATGTATAAAAAAACAATTGGAATTGGCCTGGTTTTAGTCATTGGTCTTACGCTTGTATTATACGTTAATATATCATCTGGAAAAGATACTGCCGGAGATAATCTGACACAGGAAGAAGTAGAAAGTGGACTGGACTTACAGAAGAACGGAGCCGATGGAACCTATACTGTCAACCTTATTTCCGGAGATTTTGGTGATGAATCAATGGGAATAGTACTTAATGATACTGATTGCACACCGGACGAGGCAGCCATCAGTCGTTGCCATAATGATATTAAACTAGCAGACTCAAACAAAAAAGTCACCATTGTTAACCCCCATAACATGAAAAACAACCGTTGCTTGAGACCAGGTGAAACAGTTCATTTATCAAGAAATCAAAATGGTAAGGTAACAGTTAAATTGATGGAATTGTAATTAAGTAAAAAAGTATAAGGGGTTCTAAGAAAGCAAAGTACGCTCTCATAAGACCCCCATTAACGACTACTTAGATTTTCTAAGCTTTTAATAACTTAGCGTTAATCGCAACTATAATCGTGCTTAAACTCATTAATACCGCACCAACTGCCGGACTAAGAATAATGCCTATTGGTGCCAGAATACCTGCTGCCAATGGAATGGCAAAAATGTTATAGCCTGCAGCCCACCACAGATTTTGGACCATTTTTTGATACGTTTTTTTCGATAAATCCATTAACGAAACAACGTCTTTAGGATTACTCTTCACAAGAACAACATCGGCTGTTTCCATTGCTACATCGGTTCCTGCGCCAATAGCGATTCCTAAGTCAGCTGTTGCCAGTGCAGGTGCATCGTTAACACCGTCACCAGTCATGGCAACCTTCCACCCTTTTTCTTTAATTTTTTTCACTTGATTTGCTTTATCATCAGGCAACACTTCTGCATATACCTCATCGATACCCAATTGCTTAGCAACCCAATCAGCCACTTTTTGATTGTCGCCTGTCAGCATGATGGAATGGATACCGTTTTCTTTTAATGATGAAATTGCCTCTTTCGCAGTTTCGCGTACCATATCAGCAAGTGCAATCATTCCAATCAATTTATCTTCAACAAGTACAAATACAACCGTTTTTCCGTCTTCGGACATTTGATTGAATGTTTCATGATCATATTCCATATTCTGCTGATCGACGTACCCAGGACTGACAACATTCACTTTTTTCCCATCTACTTTTCCTTCAATTCCTTTTCCGGTAATCGATTCAAAATCACTTATTTTTTTCAACGTCAATTCCTTCTCTTTTGCATCATTCACAATACCTTCCGCAAGAGGATGCTCCGAATTTTGCTCCAGACTTGCAGCCCACATTAAAATGTCTTCTTTTTCCATATCAGCAGTAGGGACAATATCTGTTACACCAAACTCTCCTTTTGTCAATGTACCAGTTTTATCAAAAACAACTGCATTTAAATTCCGAGCACCTTCGAAGTTGGCACGATTACGAATTAGCAGACCCTGTTTTGCTGAAAGTGATGTGGAAACTGCTACAACAAGTGGCGCCGCAAGTCCCAGTGCATGTGGACAGGTAATGACCATAACCGTTACCATCCTTTCCAGGGCAACCACAAAAGAATATCCTAAAATAAGCCAAATAAACAAGGTTATGAACCCTGATGCCAATGCAATATAAAATAACCATTTCGCTGCCCTATCGGTAAAATCCTGTGTCCGTGAGCGTGATGCCTGTGCCTCTTTAACAAGTTCAATTACTTGTGATAAATAGGAATCATCACCCGTTTTCTCTACTTGAATTGTCAGAGATCCTTCATTGTTAATTGATCCACCTATTACTTCATCACCTTTATATTTCTCAACTGGAACAGACTCACCGGTGAGCATGGATTCATCTATTGCAGATTTGCCATCAAGAATTGTCCCATCTACGGGAATTTTTTCGCCTGGTTTAACGAGTACTCTATCTTTATTCTCTAAATCAGAAATCGCTACATCTTCTATATTATCTTTCTCATCCAATTTATGTGCTTCACTTGGCATTAGTTTAACAAGTTCCTCTAATGCATTTGATGCCCCCATTACCGATCGCATCTCGATCCAATGACCAAGCAGCATAATATCAATAAGCGTGGCCAGCTCCCAGAAGAAGTCTTTTCCTTCCCAGCCAAAAACAGTAAGCGAACTATAGCCATAGGCAACTACTATTGCCAAACCTATCAATGTCATCATACCAGGATTTTTATCTTTCAACTCACTAATACCACCAGTAATAAATGGCCAGCCACCATAGAAAAATACAAATGTCGCAAGCGCGAACAAGATATATTGATCAACCGGGAATCCCCAGTCAACTCCAATAAAACCCTGAATCATAGGAGACAAAATCAGAATAGGGATCGTTACAATAAGGGATATATAAAACCTTTTTTTGAAATCATTAACCATATCACCATGATCATGGTCATGATGATTATGACCGCCGTGATCACCGTGATTATGGTGATTATGTTCGTTATGTTCATTATGTTGGTGTTGTTCATGATGATCTTGATTTTGATGTTCATGTTGCCTGTGGTCATGTTCAATAGGCTTATTATCTTCCCGATTCATATATAGTCCTCCTTCCATTAGCTTCCTACATTAATTATCTCCCTGAAACTATACCCCTATACAGTATTTTTTAATCATATCAATAGGCTGTTAGTTGTAATTGACACATAGTACTTAAATTATTTTTGCAACAAAACGAACGAAAAAAGCATATATATATAAATGGAACCACCCTTAATACAGACAGTTCCACTCAACTTGATAATGTATATGATTTCTAGTTAGTCCACTTATAACCGGCTCCCCAAACTGTTATAAAATGATCATCAACCGGAAATCCTGCTTGCCTAATTTTCTCTCGCATATTCCGCACATGCGAATCTATCGTTCTACCTTCCGTATTTGTATCAAAACCCCAAATCAAATCAATTAGCTGCTCCCTGGAAAAGACCTGATTTGGCTTTTTTAACAGATGACCTAGCATAGCAAATTCCTTGGGGGTCACCCTGATTGGCTGTTTATGATAAGAAAGCTCATACCTCTCCTCGTCCCATAACAGGCCATTCGATTCAATACGATTCATAGGAGTTCTTCTGCGCAATAAAGCTTCCATTCTAGCTAATAATTCATTTTCATCAATTGGTTTTACAATATAATCATCTGCACCTAACTTTAATCCTTTAACAATATCTTCTTTTTGGTCACGAGCTGTCACCATAATAATAGGCACATCAGATATACTCCTTATTTCCTGACAGAGATCCCACCCATCCATTTCAGGCATCATAATATCAAGCAAGACAATATCAAAGTTTTCCTCCTCCAATAGTAGTAATGCTTCATTAGCTCCCTGTGCTTTTTTACACGTATAATCATGTGGTCTTAAGTACAACGCTAATAAATCCAGCATACGCTTTTCATCGTCAATTATAAGAACACTATTCATTATTGCCACCTCTTAATAATCGTATCACGACGATTGTTCCTTCGCCTGGTTCACTTGTGATTTCTATTTGGCCACCATGGGTTTCTATTATTTCCTTGGCAATAGTTAGCCCTAATCCGGATCCGCCACTTTCTCTTGATCTTGATTTTTCAACCCGGTATAAGCGATCGAATATATACGGCAAATCTTTCTCAGGTATGCCTTCACCTTCATCGGTAGTGGTAACGATAACTTCTTCTCCCATTTGACTTACTTCAAGTTGAACATTTGAACCTTCAGAAGAATGTTTCTTTGCATTGTCCAGTATATTTACTAGTACTTGTTCAAACCTTTCAGGGTCAACAAAAGCAACAATATTTTCAGGACAGTTTATCGAAAAGGCAATATTTTTTTCCGAAAAAGCAGGCTTAATCCGATTAGCTATAGAATAAATAAGTTTACGTAAAGAGACTTCTTCACGGTGAATTGTAAATCTATTCCTATCCATTTTCGCTAATTCAAATAAATTTCTGATAAGTATCGATAAGTGCTCTGACTCCTCACGAATGATTGCAGTATATTCTTTCACTTCAGATTCGGTTATATCCTGACGATTAATAATATCAGCATATCCCTTTATATAGGTTAGAGGAGTTCTAAGTTCATGTGAAATGCTTGCTAAAAACTCATTTCTGGCAGTTTTTAGCTGGTCAAGCTCATTTGCTAATTTTGTAATAGACTCAGCCAACTCTCCTAACTCATCCTTTCGATTGGTATGTAATTCAACTTGATTTTCTCCCAAACTTAATTGCTCTGTTGCTTCCTTCATTTTAATGACCGGATGCGTGATAAACCTGGACAAAATAAAGATAGTGATAATCGTTAAGCCTACTGTTAATAGGGCAATTACGATAAACTGGTTGCTAAGCTGATTAACATTTTTCTTTACATTACCTGTGTCTGCAAACATAAAGACATGGCCTCTTTGCTCCCCGCCAATATTCACAGGACTTTCTGCCGCAATATATTGCTTATCATCCCAACGATCTTCAACAATCCGTCCTTCCGTTTGGTTTGAATTGTAATCAATGGCTTCTACCACTTGCCTCATTTCCTGCTGAATAGTATCAGAATGATTAATCACCTTACCTTCTTCATCTGTAACTACAACCACAAAGTCAGAAGCTGATTCCATTATTCCAACATGTTCTAAGGTCGATTCATTAAAGTTCATCTCCAATACTTCGCTATGTGTATTGGCACGTGCTAATAAATCGTCAAGCACATCTTCAATTCGACCATTCGCAATATTCGTGTACAATACAAAAAATAAAAGCGATTCAATAATTAAAATAAATATAAAAAATAGAAACCCAATTTTAAATGAAAGTTTAGTCAACATGTTCTGCCTCTTTTACATATATAATCATTGCTCTGGCAAATCAATTTTTTCCTAACTCCAATTATTTCAAAATCATTCCATTAACTCAATAGTTTATTAGCAAAATTAAGACACCTTCCGCAAAACGGAGCATTAATATAGTTGTGGGAAAAATGAAAATGTAAAAAGACCACCAAATTATCGTATAAATTAGTGGTCTTTTTGTTAACGATTCAAAAGTATCCTTTTTTAACGGTTAACTTTATAATACATCTCTATTATTTTGTTGTGCTTCCTGCACCTGCTGACGCGTATCGTGCAACTGTTCATATGCTTGCTGAAATTGAGGGTTCTCTGTTGCTTCAGTTCCTGCCTGCTGAGCCTTTTGCAATACCTGCTCTGCTTGCTGTAACTGATTAAGTGCTTGCTCTAACAATTGAGGGTCTGATCCTTGCGCTAGCCTTGCAGCTTCTTGAGCATACTGTATCTGATGACTCGCTTTCTGTAATTGTTGATGTAAATTCTGCTGTGACATAAAAGCAACCTCCATTAGTTTTTTAATCGATGAAATTCATCTATATTATTCCTTAGATAGGGTGTTTTATGCTATTAAAGAAACAGAATGGGACATGGCTGAAATAGCGTGTCCACTAAAAAGGCTAACATTATTTAGTGTATTTCCGAAGCGGTGTCATAGCTCTTACTTTTCTTATAACTTGTGTCGTATTTAATATCTAATCAGCACAAAAAATAAATCCGAACTAATTCAAATTCTATTTCAAGAATATCAAATCATAGTTCGGATTTTACTTTCCCTAAAACACTTTTTTCCCGGCCATTTTCAAATAGCATGTATTCTACTAAAAGTCGTATTCCGCTTCTTTTGCTTCACGAATGCTCGTATATGTCTCCGTTAATACGACTGTGTCTTCAACTAAACGATCAATGCGGAACAACACATCATCATTGGTAATTTCTTTTCGATAGAAATCCTCTTCTTCAATAAATACATACGTCTGAACAATCTGTGCTTTCATGTAACCTAAAATAGGCTTTAATTGATTTTCTGCAATCAAATAATGCTTGGGTGAACCTGCTGTAACCAGCATACTGACAACTTTATCACGAAATGAATTTTCAGGAAGTAAATCAAATACATTCTTCAATGTAGCTGGTATGGATGCCTGAAAAATTGGTGTACCAATAATGATTGCATCTGCTTCCATCAATGTTTGTGTGATATATTTTGTATCGCCTTCATATTCCAAATAATTGCGTCCATCACTAAACTGAACATTAAATTCTGCTAAATCAATTAATGTCACATCTGTATCTGGGTATTTTTTTGTAATTGCTTCAATGGTGTAATCCATAGCTGTCCTTGTTTTTGAACCGACTATTGAACCGGATAACCCAACAATCTTCATGTTCACTTCCCCCTACTATTTTGCTGTATATTTCTTAATAGCTGGTAAAATTTCTGTGCCGATCAGTTCAATATTTTTCATTAGCCGATCATATGGCACGCCACCAAAATCGATTTGTGCAATATAACGCTGATGACCAAACACTTCATGCTGATAAAGAATTTTTTCAATGATTTCTTGCGGGCTGCCAATGTTCATGACATTATGTGGATCTACGCCTTGCGCGAAGTGCTGCTTTGGAAAACCTTGCCCATTCGTTCGCTTCATCCCTTCATTGATGTGGGGATACATATCTTTTAAAGCTTGCTGAGAAGTTTCAGCTGCGTAGAAAAAACCAGCCGTCGCAACCGGAAGCTCAGCTGGATCAAACCCACTGTGCTGTGCAGCATCACGAAAAGCATCAACAGCTCGTTTAAAAGCAGTAGCCGGTCCACCTAAATGAGCTAAGAACATCCCAACACCTGCATGACCAGCCTTTCTCGCGCTGGCAGGCGAACCACCAACAGCACGCCAAATTGGCATGGAACCATTTTGTGGACGCGGAATTACCCTAGCATCCTTTAATGGCGGTCGATATTCTCCACTCCAATTGACAACTTCCTCTTCATTCAGTTTCAGCAATAGATCAAACTTTTCTTCGTATACTGCCTCATAATCACGAAGACTATAACCCAATAATTCAAAGTTTCCTACTCTTGATGCGCGGCCAGCAATTATCTCCGCACGACCCTTTGAAATCAAATCGATTGTTGCAAAATCCTCATATACACGCACAGGATCCAATGTGCTGATAATCGTTGAAGAACTGGATATTTTTATATTTTCTGTAGCCTGAGCGATAGCTGATAATACAACAGAATGTGCCTGCGTTGCAAAATAATCCTGATGACTTTCGCCAACACTAAAAAAATCTATACCCGCCTGATCAGCAAGCTTCGCATATTCTATAATTTCATTAACACGTTGTCCTGCAGAGATTCTCTCCCCAGTGGAGGGATCTGGTAAGTGGTCACCTAACGTATATATACCAAACTCCATTCCTTTACTTTGATCAATACGATAATTTTGCATTATTTTCCTACCTTTCTTAGTTGCCTTTAGAAGACAATAATTCTCCTTAATTAATGTTTACTATTAGTGCCGTTTAGAACCAGCGTAAACACCAGTAAAAAATACTATAAAACGGCTATCATAATTGATAAACTCAAAAGATATTCAATTCTCTTTTGAAACAAGGTTATTTTTCATAAGTACAATTATTTCAAATTACGTAAATTTAATCAATTACTTAGTTTGAACATGAGCAAAAACTTAGCAAGGTGGAAATTCCGTCCGAAGAAAGCTGAAAACTGAATAATTCCGATTGAATACTGAATAAACACGCACAAAGACTGAATAACCATGGCTGGAAACTGATTAATCGTGCAAAAGACAATTTAAAACTGAATAATCGCTATGAAAACTGAATAGGACCCATTTTTCATCTTTCGCCAATCTAGCCATGAAAAAGCAGCTCAATTAAGGGTACAAAATGTCTTTGTACTCCGAAACCGAACTGCTTACAACCAAAGTAACACACTTTTTTATTTATTCTGCTGCACAGATTTATCTTTCCTTACATTAGTTAACCATGCCTGATCCTCGTCCATCATTTTCTTAGCGGCGTAAATTGTCAGGAACTGAATCACGATAATTGGGATTCCCATTAGACCGGAGAGTACCTCCAATGGAGCCAGACCACCAATCCGCATCAGTATTAAAGCAATCACAGTTATAACCGCCGCAACAATTATTCGTAAAGTCTTTGATGGCTCTGCTTTACTCATATTCTCTGTGCCTGTATAGGATGCAATCGTATACGTTGTCGAATCCAGAGTCGTAGTCAGGAAAATGGTCGCCACAATAATAAAGACTGTAATAGCAATAGTTGATAGTGGCAATGAAGCCAATATTTGCGGTATAGCTGCCATTGAATCATTCTTTACTGTTTCCAATACAGGAACAGCTCCGGTCAGATACCTGTGTACACCAAGCCCTCCCAGAACACCTGTCGCTACCCAGGATATGAGTGTTGGCGCAAGTAAATAGGTTAATATCATTTCTTTTATTGTCCTGCCTCGGGAAATCTTTGCAGCAAATACACTGTGCAACATTGCCCACGTTGCACTATAGGCAAACCAAAACACGGTATAGCTTTCAATATGCGAGCTTCCTTCCATATCCAAAGAGTTGGTATAAAGCGACATATTAACATAATTTGATAATAAAAATCGGACACTGTCTGTAAAATAATTGAGAATGAATATTCCTGGTCCTGCTACAATTACGAATAAAGCAAATGCTCCAGCAAGGTACATATTAAAGGTACTCAGTCGTTTAATACCTCTTTCTATCCCTAAATAAGCACTTAGAGAGAAGAGGAATACCCAGATAATCGTCACACCAAACGTTAAACCAAACGACAGCTCTAAATTGAATAACTCTGATAAGTTATACGTAACGATTGGCGCTCCAAGCCCTAAGGTTACAGCGGCCCCAGATAGGATGCTGACAAGAAAGATAACATCCAGGACTTTTCCACCAACACCATCAGTAAACTTGTCACCAAAAATAGTGCGACATGCCTCAGATATTCGCATAAACGGTTTTTTGCGAACATGCAGAATATAAGCCATTGCAGGTGCCGCCATGACAAAGATGGCAAATACCTGGAAACTCCACAGAAACATACTATAAGAATTCCCCCACATTAATGCTTCCGTTGTTCCAGCACCTACACCAGAAGGCGGATCATTTGCAACAGACGCCCATTGAATCATTCCAGTCCGCATAATTGTAGAACCAAGTCCCATGGCAATTAAAATTGATGAATACTCGAACAATGTGAACCTGGGTTTCTCTGTCGGATTCCCTAAAACAACATTGCCATACTTAGAAAATGACAAATATAAAGCTGCAATTACCAATATGATTGCATACCAGATATATCCCCATGTGAACATTTCGACAATCTTATCAAAAATGCTGTTCAGCAGATTTAATGACTTCGTCTCATACATTGAAAAAGGGATAGTGATCAAAATTACAATAAGTAAAGATGGTGCAAAAATCCGATAATCTATTAATTTTCTTTTGCTCGTCTCTTTACCCTTCTTACTCATTTTGAATCCTCCAATTACAATTATTTCTGCAGTAAACGATGATAGAAGTAATATAACCTATCAACATCATAATTATTTATACCACGTGAATATTTAAATAAACTAAAAGATATTCAGAAAAAAATTTCAATAAAAAAAGCACTCACCCTATTACAGATAAGCACCCGGGACATAAGGGACAGGAACCTTGTCCCATATGCATCAGACGAATAAATACATTAAAAATAAATCCTGATAACCATTATTCAATTTTACTCCCTTTACTTTTCGCCCCTCAACTTGAAAACCAAATTTTTCATATAACGTGATCGCACCTTTATTACCTTCCATTACTTCCAGACAGATTTTTTTCAATAGTCTTGTTAGCTTTTGCCCAGTTAACCAACGTTTGTAATAATGCATTTCCAATTCCATGATTACGATAAGCCGGCAGTACAGTCATCCCAAAAGCACCTTGGTGACTAATCTTATCTTTTTCTCCATTTTTAAATTCTATTGCGCCCACCAAAATATTGTCAGTCTCAGCTATAAACTGTACATGATTTGGATTTTGGTTATTAGCCTCAATAAACTTTTGCATATCAGCTAAATCAACTTTTTTTGGCAGATAAGAAAGTATAAATACTTTCTTACTGCATAAGTGCAACTAAGGCTTATCTATAGTAAGGCTTGGCGATAAGCCAAGTTTTCTAATATCTTCCACGGTACTTAGCATATATGGCGCATCGACTAATACTTCTGAAGAAGCAGCTAACATTGCTTTTGCATCCTGTTGTTTCGCTTCCCTAATTGTAATTATCTTTCCATTTTTTGACTTATATGTAAAAATAACTGACACCTCTGTTTTCCTCTGATCCTAATTAGTTGATCTATCAATAAAGCCTGCTTTCTGTCACCTAGTTTGTCTAGTTAATGTTGAAACATTGCTATCTGATCTGTCACTATAAAAGTATGGATCACAATAAAAAATAAAAAGAAGGTAATAATAATGCAGCGATTAACCTTTCATCCTTCTTGGGATAAGGGACTGTCTGATGACGACCGAGAATGGATTAACCATATTTTTCAGGAAACTCGAATATCAAATCAATGCAACATTGAGTTTACGCCACTTTGGGATGCATTAAACCATAAAGGAGATTTACTTGTGACTGTTCTGGTCCATAACACTGGTGAGAAAAATTTTTTCTTTGATAATCATGATTTAATCTACTCCGTAAATAATCAGACAATGGCTGAACACTGCTTCATGCTCCCGAATTTCATAATCGAACCAACAACAAGCATGCCATGGACATTTATTTTTCCATATGGAACTTTTACTACTGAAAATCAATCATTAAAAGATGGGGTCCTAACCATGGAGTAATTGGAGATCATTCATGACAGAAAAATAAAACGACAACAACAGTAAAAACTATTGCTGCCCATAGCTAATTATGGTATACTATTTTAATGATCATTATTAATATAATTAGACATAAATATATCTAATTATATTATATCATTAAAAGTGTTCAAATGTCAATAAAAAGTTTTTAAGAATGGGGATGGTTACATGAGCCGGGAAGCTGAACAGCATCGCGTCAATGAAATTATTAATGAAATTAACAACAAAGAGGATGCGATTGATAAAAAATCTGCAGGATTAAAAGATACCATCATTAATTTGCGCGAGAAATTTTGGGATGATGTTACGGTTAACCTGGATGAACCAGATGACGTAATTGAAACGCAGGCAAGTGTCAAACAACAGGCTGAGTTGCTCATTGAGCGGGAACAGGTCCATGGGAATATGGACAAGGAACTGAAAAAACTCAAAAAGCTAAAAGACTCTCCCTATTTTGGACGGATTGATTTTATTGAGAGTCCGGGGAATGAAAAAGAGAAAATTTATATTGGCACCTCCTCCCTCATGGATCTGGAGGAAGAAAATTTCCTAATATACGATTGGCGCGCCCCCATTTCAAGCCTTTATTATGATTACGCTCCCGGAAAAGCGCAATATGAAACAATGGATGAAACAATAACCGGAGAAATCTCATTAAAAAGGCAGTTCATTATCAGGCACAGCAATATTATAAGCATGTTTGATACCGGACTTACAATTGGTGACCAACTTCTCCAGCAAGCACTTGGAGACAATGCAAGTACAACAATGAAAAGCATTGTTGCAACCATCCAAAAGGAACAAAATAAAATTATCCGAAATGAACGGAGTAACCTTTTAATTGTACAGGGTGTTGCCGGGAGCGGGAAAACATCTGCGGTCCTGCAGCGAATAGCGTACCTGATGTATCGATTTCGAAAAGAGCTTAATGCCAACAATTTACTGCTCTTTTCACCAAACCCATTATTTTCAAGCTATGTCGCCAACGTACTTCCTGAGTTAGGAGAAGAAAATATCCAGCAATCCACTTTTTATGATTTTTTAGAAAAACGGATTGAAAAAGGGATCACAATTGAATCCCCTTTTTCCCAGATGGAATATACTTTAACAGGAATGGACCAGGAAGATTACGATGACCGCCTAACGAATATGACATACAAATCAAGCCTGAATTATAAATTACTATTGGATGATTACATTTCCCAATTGAACTTTCACGGTATTCGGTTCAGGAATATCACGCTGCATCACGAAGTCCTTATTTCAAAAGAGCAGATTTCAGACTACTTCTACTCATTGGATACGGGGATTGCTATTCCAAACAGAATGGAAGCTGTTGCTAACTGGCTTTTGCATGAATTGCGAGAAAGCCAAATGCAGGAAAAGGATAAGGACTGGGTAATGGAAAAGGTTGAACTCCTGGACAAAGAAGAGTATTTAGAAGCATATCATGCCAGCCAGCAGGAAGAGGAAGGAAATTCAGGTCTGGAAGAAGAGTTTCTGCGTAAAGAGGTTGTAAAGCGTCACTTTGCCCAAATCAAAAAACGGGTAAAACGCTTTGACTTTGTTCATGTACTGGCGACTTACCGCGAGATGTTTTTGAATTGGGAATACTCCCAAGCCCCAGCTGACTGGGAAAAAATACGAACCCAAACCGTTGCCAATTTATCGCAGAATTTTTTGACCTGGGAAGACGCAACACCGTACCTTTATTTTAAAGGCCGCCTGCTTGGTGCAGATTCAGAACGGTCTGTCCGCCACCTGTTCATAGACGAAGCACAGGATTATTCAGCATTCCAATTTGCATATATCAGGCATATTTTCCCTTACACCAGAATGACATTACTGGGTGATATTAATCAGGCTATATACGCGCACGCGACTGAGGATAATCCGTTAATACCTGCGACAATTGATCAGACTCATGAACGAATTACTCTGACAAAAAGCTATCGTTCAACAAAACAAATCGTCGAATTCACAAAAGACTTTGCCCCCGGGGAAGCAGTGATCGAATCATTTGAGCGATCCGGCAACAAACCTAAACTGATTACGCTCGAGAATAAAGCCAATTTGACCGACACCTTAATTGCCGAGATTGAAAAACTTCGCAATGAGGGAAATGAAACAATCGCAATTATTTGCAAAACACTCAAGGAAAGCGATGAACTTTACCAAAAGCTTCAGGATAAAATACTAATTAGACAAATAACAGAGCAGACTTATTCATTTGAAAAAGGGTTGCTTATTCTACCTGTTTATTTGGCAAAAGGAATCGAATTCGATGCTGTTATTATCCCTGAAGCTTCTGCCTTGCATTATAGCAAAGAGGCAGATCGTGCACTCTTTTACACCGCCTGCACTAGAGCAATGCATGGCCTCCATATGATCACGTCAGAAGAACCATGCACATTTATTAAAGAGGCAAAACCGGAAACATTTGAAGTTATCCGCATATAATACGAAAAGGCGTCGGCTGGATATCACATCCCCGGCACTTTTTTTGTTTTTAAATAATTTTGATGCCGGCCATCTAAATCTGCTTTCATGTTGTGAACATCGGCGGGGAAACTGTAAACTTCGAGCAACCTTATTGTGAACATTAAAGTTAGTCTTTTTAATGGACACGTCAAAATGAGAATCGTGTATAATTTTAAAAAAGGACGTGTTTATTATGGGAGAATGGAAAGAACGGGAATTTAAAGAGCATATATGTAAATTAATTGTTG
>NZ_JBHFQH010000022.1:0-52977 GCF_041949995.1 Virgibacillus sp. JSM 102003 | reverse complement strand
AGGCGATTTGATCGCTTTCGTTTAAAGGTGTTATTACATCATCAATATAAAAATGTGAATCTAAGGGTGGCATAAATAAGGAGTGAGCAGTCGCTCACCCCAACATTTGACTTAGAACCTTTTTTTGGCAGATAAGAAACCACCATGGCTGCTGAATGCGCAGCCACCATCTATCATGAAAATTATTTTTCATATAGCAAATTTGATGTTAGCGGACACCAGAGACCTTATTTGGCAAAAATCCACGAAAATGGTGGTGTTTGCGGACACCAAGGACCTTATTTCACACAAATACTGTTAAATAACCATGATATATGTATAATAAGGGCTTCTGTGTCCGGATAACTTCGAGAAAGTTACTTTTATATAGCAATAGCGTCTCCTGTGTCCGCTAAAAGATTAATTTATAGAGGTATTTTCATACAAAAGTATAAATCCTTTCTTACTTCATAAGCGCAACTAAGGCTTATCTATATTAAAGCTTGGCGATAAGCCAAGTTTTCTAATGTCGGTTAAAAACTTTAAGTGTAGCTTGGATTTGTTAGAAAGCAGAATAAGTTTGCAAAAAGAATTTCCTTAACGAATGCATTTTTTAAAAAATAGGAGACGGACAAGTTCAACCGGGGATTAAAAAGTTTAACAAATTAGAAAATCTATGCCACCTTTCTACTACAATAATCGATTGTAATAGTGAAAAGGTGGCATCTTTTAGCTAAGAAAGTTTAAATTACTTTCATAAGTGCTATTAAGGTACTCGCCATTAAGACTTGCATTCCAGCGTTTTAGGGGGTCTAAGAAAGAAAGTCGCTTTCATAAGAATCCCTTTAACGAATGTCAAGTTTTCTAACGAAAAAGTTCTGAACATAGGACAAATCCCTACTGGAATAAGGTGTAATTAACAGATATTTACAAAGGGGGGGGTATTGTTGGCGCAAAAAGTACTAGTCTTTGGTGATATTGGCATTGATGATACGGTTGGACTTATCTATTCCTATTTTAATGATGAGATTGATGTGGTTGGAGTTGTTGCCGACTATGGAAATATCGCAAGGGAAAAGGCTCTAGCAAATGTGCACTACATTAAAGATCTTTATAATGTTTCTGTAGAGATAGAAGTATTTGGTGGAGCTGAAATACCGATGACAGGTGAGACACCGGAATTTTTTCCGGAGATTCATGGAGAATACGGACTTGGACCTATTATTCCTCCAAATGTTGTAGATGGTGAAATTATTGAGAACTTTTTTGGGATTATCGACATTATTGAGAAATATCAGGATGAACTGATCATTGTTAACATTGGAAGACTAACTTCCCTCGCTACTATGTTTATTTTATACCCGCAGCGTATGCAGAATGTTAAAGAATTTTATATAATGGGTGGGGCATTTTGGGTTCCAGGGAATGCAACTGCTGTGTCAGAAGCAAACTTTTATGGTGATCCTATAGCAGCGCAAATTGTGTTAAAATATGCTCATAATGTTACGATTATACCGTTGAACGTAACATCCCAGGCAATTGCAACTCCCCGTATGGTTGATTACATTGACATGGCTGATGAAACGAAGGTAATTAAACCTTTATTAGATTATTATTATGATTTTTATAAAGAACGAAACCCAAATATTCAAGGGAGCCCGCTGCATGACGTACTTACTCTAATGGCGGTCATCAATGAGGATATGTTAGTTTATCAAACATTGCCAGTACAAATCGTACAACAAAATGGAGTAGTTAGAGGGCAAAGTATCGCGGATATTCGCCCTTATGCTGTTACAGAAGAAACAGAGAAGAAGAAGCTGCATCGTATTGCGTTTGAACTGAATTATAAGAAATTTTATACAAATTTTATGACGGTGATGACGGGGCAGCAATTTGAATAAACTGGTGAGGTGAAACCCATCGATATTTTGCAGGCAATTAAACAACGGAGATCCATTCACAATTTTAAAGAAGAAGTAGTTGAGGAAGCTATACTCAAAGAGATTTTCACTTATGGGTCGTATGCACCTACACATTATATGAAAGAACCCTGGAATATTAAGCTTTTTCAAAAGGAAGGTAAACAGGCTTTAGTAGATGCGATTATTGCAAGTTATCAACGAATCGGAATGCTTAAGGCAGATGATGATCCAAAAACTCAAAAAATGATTGCGTCTATGCGTGAATTTTTACTGAGAATCCCACAGCATGCTTTGATATATTTCGAAAAAGAGGAAGACCCTGTACGTTATGAAGAAGAGTATGCTGCAGTGTGTGCATTTATTCAGAACGCACAGCTAGCTGCGTGGGAATATGGTGTCGGTATGCTTTGGACGATTACTCCATACATGCATGATGAGGGATTTGTAAAGGATATTGGCTTGGATAGTAAAAGAATGAAAGTTGCTGCTGTCATGCAGATTGGATATCCGAAGCGAGTTCCTATGGATAGAGGACGAACCCGGATTGAGGAGAAAATGGAGATAATCTCAGAGTGACATAAGTTATTGGTGGTTGGACATGGTTAACTTCACGATATATCAACGGGAAAATGAATATATCGACGGAAATAATGTCATATCGACCTAAATCTTTATATATCAACCAGAACCAGGCATCAAACTATGTTTATTAGAAAACTTGGCTTGTCGCCAATCCTTAATGGCGAAAGCCTTAGTTGCACTTATGCAGTAAGAAAGTATTTATACTTTCTTACTGCCAAAAAATTGCTCGGACCAAATACAAGGTCCGAGCAATCAACAATTAGATTTATTCTGTTTTCTCCTTAACAAACTCCACAACTTCCTCTGCTGTTCCCATCGACAAAATCTTATCTTTGTACGAAGCTAGTTTCTCTATCGATAGGTCGTGAATTTGTGTGCGAGCCTGCAGGATTGATGTTGCACTCATACTGAATTCATCTAAGCCCAGTCCCAGCAAGATTGGAATTGCAATTGGATCTCCGGCCATTTCACCGCACATGCCAACCCATTTGTTTTCGTTATGCGCAGCATCGATTACGGTGCTTACCAGGTTTAGAATTGCTGGATGATACGGCTGATATAAATAGGAAACACGTTCATTCATCCGATCAGCAGCCATCGTGTACTGTATTAAATCATTTGTACCAATGCTAAAGAAATCCACTTCTTTGGCAAACTGTTTTGCAATTACAGCAGTGGATGGAATTTCAACCATAATTCCTACTTCAATTTGATCCGATACGCTAATGCCTTCTTTTTTAAGATTATCTTTTTCATCTACGAGTATTGCCTTAGCCTGGCGAAATTCTTCCAGAGTGGCAATCATAGGGAACATAATTTTCAAATTACCGTGTACGCTTGCACGCAGTAAGGCTCGTAATTGTGTACGAAAGACATCTTCATTTTCCAAACAGAAGCGAATGGCACGAAAGCCTAAGAACGGGTTTAATTCCTCTGGCAAGTCAAGATAACTTAACTCTTTATCGCCACCGATATCCAATGTTCGAACAACGACTGGTTTGTCGTCCATTTGTTCGAGCACAGATTTGTATGCATCATATTGTTCATCTTCAGAAGGAAGCTGGCTTTTACCCATGTATAAAAATTCTGTACGGTAAAGGCCGATTCCTTCCCCGCCATTGTCAAGGACGCTTGAGACATCCTCAGGTGTTCCAATATTGGCAGCTAGTTCGACTTGCTCACCATCTGATGTTTTTGTCGGCTCGTTTTTCATTTTAGCCCATTCTTCTTTTTGTCTTGCAAAAGTTTCCTGCTTTTCCTTGTAAGTTGCGAGCTCTTCATCTGAAGGATTGATAATAACGTTTCCTTCAATCCCATCGACGATTATTATGTCATTCTTGTTTGCTGAACTGGTGATTTCCTTTGTGCCAACTACAGCTGGAATTTCAAGAGAACGCGCCATAATAGCTGAATGGGATGTACGTCCGCCAACATCTGTAACGAAACCTTTTACGAAATCCCTGTTTAACTGTGCTGTGTCAGAAGGTGTCAGGTCGTTTGCAATTACAATAACTTTTTCATCGATTAATGCAGGATCTGGAAAAGTTACCTCAAGCAAATGTGCTTTCACCCGTTTTGTAACATCCTGAATATCGGCTGCACGTTCACGCATGTATTCGTTATCCATATTTTTAAACATGTCAATGAACATATTGGCTGTTTCGTCTAAGGCAACTTCAGCCATTACGTTATCCGAAGTGATTTTTTCCTTTATAGGATTGATAAGCTCCGGATCACTTAAAACCAGCAAATGAGCGGAGAATATTTCTGCATGCTCATCACCCATTTCCTGTTTCGTATGTGCTTTGATTTTTTCCAATTCCTGTTTGGATATTTCCAGTGCTTTTTCCAGCCGCTCAACCTCAATATTCGGATCGTCAATCGGTTTTGCTTCATATGTTAGATCTGGTGTAACTAGCTGGTATGCTTTTGCAATTGCTATGCCATTTGATGCTGCTATCCCTTGAATCATAATTTATTAAACCAACCCTTCAATTAAAAAATTCATTTGTCCACCTTATATTTTATACCCTATAACCTTCTCAATTCAAGCATTGTCAGTCGGCGCCACAAAGGCTTCACTTTATATTTGTTGCAAAATCCATTGATAAACAGCCCGATACACCTCATCACGATTAATTTCGTTCAATAATTCATGCCTTCCGTCCTCATACAGCATTGTCATAATATTTTCAAGCCCTGTTTCATTGTAGAGGTGAGCAGTTTTCCAAACGCCCTTAGCATAATCACCAACAGGGTCCTCCATTCCGCTCAACAGCAGCATTGGAAGTTCTTTTCGGATGAACTTGTTTAATTTTCGTTCGTGGATGGTAGTAATGCCATCCATTAAATCGTAGAAGAACCCTGCAGTTGGAATAAACCCGCAATACGGGTCATCGATGAATGCTTGAACAATTTCATCATCACGTGTCAGCCAATCAATGTTAGTCCGTTTTTGTTTTATCCGCTTGTTATAAGAAAAGAATGCCAGCGTATTCATCGTGTTTGATTTTTCTTTTGGCGGCAGAGTTGAAGCTATTTTCATTGCTGCTTGACTCGTTGCCCTTGGGTAGTAACCTGTTCCAGATAAAATAACCCCATTAATAAGTGAACTGTTTTCCTGGATATAATTTCTGGCCAGAAAAGAGCCCATACTGTGTCCGAGTAAAATTAATGGTGTATTCGGGTATTCCCGCTTTATTTCTGATGTAATTTGTAACAGATCATTTGTCGTTTTTTCAAATCCATCTTCATCAGCAAAATAACCAAATAATCCCTGTTTCTCTCCTGTTTTACCGTGACCGCGGTGATCATTTCCATACACAAAGATGTCATTTTCAACTAAAAATTCAGCAAATTCGTTATAACGGCCAATATGTTCTACCATGCCATGTGCGAGTTGTACGATGGCTTTTGGCTTTTTTGATTCATCAAACCATTTCTTAACATAAACATCTATATGATCCGGCATTTGTAACCAAAATGATTTTTCCACTATGTACCCATCCAATCCTAATGTTATTATTCTTATATGATAGAATGAAAATCATTAAACGTCCAAAGTTTTGCAAAAATCACTTGCTATCTAAACGAAGATTATGCTAAAGTACATATAGGTAATTGTGCGTTACAGGAGGTGCCGTTGAATAATGGTAGAGTTCGTAAATATAGTATTAGTTATTGATGCAGTTATTATGATTGTACTTGTTTTATTACAGTCAGGTAAAAGTGAAGGACTGTCTGGAGCGATTTCAGGTGGTGCCGAACAGCTTTTCGGTAAGCAAAAAGCACGTGGTGCAGATTTAATCCTGCATCGTGGAACAGTGATTACTGGAACGTTATTTTTTATTCTAGCTTTCCTAAGTGCATATGTCCTTCAATAAATGATAACCCTTATCGCAAATATGTGATAAGGGTTTATTTATTTTAATGTGATAAATAATAGGGTATGGTTAGTAAAGTGGTATTTATTAGCAGAAAAACGTGCAAATGAGCAAAACATCACACGAATAAACAAAACAGATTAAGGAGTTGTTACCTAATGAAAGTTAAACTTCCAAAACCTTTTACGTTTGAATCAGGCCCTCGTGCGGTATTGTTATTACATGGGTTTACAGGACATTCAGCTGACGTACGAATGATGGGGCGTTTTTTGGAAAAGAAAGGATACACCTGCCATGCTCCGATATACCGTGGTCACGGACAGGAGCCGGAAGAATTAGTGAAAGCAAGCGCTGATGAATGGTGGGAGGATGTTCAAAATGCCTACAATCATTTGAAGGAGCTCGGCTATAAGGAAATTGCTGTCGCTGGATTATCACTTGGAGGAGTTTTAGGGTTAAGACTGGCATACACTGAGCAGGTTAAAGGGATAATACCAATGTGTGCACCAATGTTTTTTGACAATCAGGAAGAGCTTACAAAAGGATACAAATTTAAAGCAAAAGAGTTTAAGCAACTAGAAGGCAAGGATGCTGATGCAATTCAGCAGGAAGTAGCAGAACTAATTGAGAATTCACAAGGTATGTTTCAAGATCTTGGTGAGCTCATTACACAAGTACAAAACAATATTGATACTATTTATACACCGACCTTTGTCGTACAAGCACAGCAAGATGAAATGATCAATAAGGAAAGTGCTACATACATCTTTGAGAACGTTGAAGCAGATCAAAAAGATATTAAGTGGTACGAAGAATCAGGCCATGTTATTACAATGGACAAGGAAAAAGAACAGCTTCATGAGGATGTATTTCAATTTTTAGAATCACTTGATTGGAACGAATGATTATAATTTGGTCAAAAAGTTAACAATACTAAAGAAAGAAGGTGAGCATATGAACGAAACGATAAAAGAGCGTTTACGAGATTTTTTTAACGAACATAGGGAAAAGCCTTTAGCTGTTGATGAATTGGAAGATTCATTGGACCTAAAAGGATCAGATGATTTTAAGGAATTAGTAAAAGCGTTGAATGAACTGGAGGAAACTGGTGAACTAGTTCGAACACGTAAAAATCGGTTTGGACTGCCGGAAAAAATGAACCTGGTCCGCGGCAGAATTCAGATGCATGCAAAGGGATTTGCGTTTCTAATACCAGATGATGAGGGACAAACAGACGTTTACATCCATCACTCTGATCTAGCATCAGCAATGAATAATGATAAAGTGCTCGTAAGATTGGAAAAGAAAAATGATGATGGTAATAGGCCGGAAGGGACGGTAATTCGTGTTCTGGAACGTGCAACGCATGCAGTAGTTGGTACGTTTGAAGACAATAAATCTTTTGGTTTTGTAATTGCTGATGATAAACGGATTCCGAATGATATTTTCATACCGAAAAGCATGACAAATGGTGCTGTCACAGGGCATAAAGTTATCGCACATATTACGAAGTATCCGGAAGGCAGGAAAAGTGCTGAGGGTGAAATTATTCAAATCCTTGGTCACAAGAGCGATCCCGGAATTGATATTATATCAATCATTCATAAGCATGGAATCAAGATAGATTTTCCAGAGGAAGTGCTTGATCAGGCTGCAAATACACCTGAAGAAATTGATGAAACAGAACTGGAAAACCGACGTGATCTTCGTGATGAAGTCATTGTCACAATTGATGGAGCAGATGCCAAGGATTTGGATGATGCTGTAACTGTCAAGAAGTTGGATAATGGCAACTATAAGCTTGGTGTATATATTGCTGACGTAAGTTATTACGTTGGACAGAATTCGCCTATTGATAAAGAAGCGTTTGAGCGCGGAACAAGTGTTTATTTGGTTGATCGTGTAATTCCAATGATCCCGCATCGGTTATCGAATGGAATTTGTTCGTTAAATCCGCAAGTGGACAGGCTTACACTTGGCTGTGAGATGGAAATCACGGGTGCCGGTGAAATCGTAAATCATGAAATTTTCCAAAGTGTTATTAAAACGAATGCACGTATGACGTACAGTGATGTTAATAAAATATTGGTCGATCAGGATGAGGAAGTTCGAGTTAAATACAGCACACTCGTCCCAATGTTTGAACAGATGGAGCAACTTGCAGCAATACTGCGTGGTAAACGATTTAACCGTGGTGCTATTGACTTTGATTTCAAAGAATCTCAAGTACTAGTAGATGAAAGCGGAAAGCCAAGTGATGTCGTTTTACGTGAGCGTTCAGTAGCGGAACGATTGATTGAAGAGTTTATGCTGGCAGCAAACGAGACAATTGCTGAACATTTCCACTGGATGGATGTGCCGTTTATTCATCGGATTCATGAAGATCCTAATGAAGGAAAACTCCAGCACTTTTTCGAATTTATTGCCGGGCTAGGTTATGTCGTAAAAGGAACGGCAAATGAAATTCATCCACAAGCACTGCAAAAAGTTATCGAGGAAGTGAAAGATAAGCCAGAGGAAATGATTGTGTCAAAACTTATGCTGCGATCCATGCAGCAAGCAAAATATGATCCGCAAAGTATTGGACATTTTGGGTTAGCTACTGATTTCTATACGCATTTCACATCACCAATCCGACGTTACCCGGATCTGATTGTACATCGGTTAATCCGAACATACTTGATTGAAAAGAAACTCGATGCGAAAACAACTAAACACTGGAAGGATTCCATGCCGGAAATTGCTCGTCACACATCTGGAAGAGAGCGAGCAGCAGTCGATGCCGAGCGGGAAACGGATGATCTTAAGAAAGCAGAGTATATGCAGGACAAAGTTGGCGAGGAATATACTGGTGTCATAAGTTCAGTTACGAATTTCGGCTTGTTTGTTGAATTGGAAAATACCATTGAAGGACTTGTGCACGTTAGTAATCTAACCGATGATTACTATCATTATGACGACCGAAATTATGCCATGATTGGTGAACGAACAGGGAACATCTATAAAATAGGTGAAGAAGTCGAAGTCCGTGTTGTAAAAGTTAATCTGGACGAGCGGATTATTGATTTTGAATTGGCCACAAGCCAGCCACAGCAACCTCAGAAAAACAAGAAAAAAATTAAAGCTAAAAAGGCGAAAAAGTAAGGGGTATTCGCTGATTGATTGAAGACTGATAGGGGGCAGAATGTTGCACCGTATCAGTCTTTTTTTGGCTGTTAAACTTTGACGATAAAGGAATGTCGAATGCCGGGGTTACTAGTCGAACAATTCTGGTTGCATTTTGTTCACCAATAGAATAAAATGTAACTGTTACTATAAATGTTTCCTTAGGTAAACATTTATTAATTCGGACAACAAAGAGGGAGAAAAGCTGAATGTCACATGATCTAATATTAGCATTTCTATTTACGCTTTTTGCGGGTCTGGCAACAGGTATAGGAAGTTTGTTGGCATTCTTTGCAAAAACGACGAACACAAAATTTTTATCTTTTGCCTTAGGCTTTTCGGCAGGCGTAATGATTTATGTATCGTTTGTGGATATTTTTGTTAAAGCAAAAGAATCATTAGTTGGAGAACTTGGAGAACAAAGTGGAAGCTGGCTTACAGTAGGATCCTTTTTTGCAGGAATTGTATTAATTGCATTAATTGACCGTTTCATTCCAAAACAGTCTAATCCGCATGAATTAAAGAAAATTGAAGATATGCGAAAAAATGGTAGTGTTGTAAATGATCCTGCCTTGCTTAAAATGGGGGTATTCACTGCTCTGGCAATCGGAATTCATAACTTTCCAGAGGGGATAGCTACATTTGTATCTACTTTACAGGACCCAGGGTTGGGTTTGGCTATTGCAATTGCGGTCGCCATTCATAACATACCAGAAGGGATAGCAGTGTCAGTCCCAATTTATTATGCAACGAATGACAAGAAAAAGGCATTTCGGTTATCTTTTTTGTCAGGATTGGCGGAGCCGATCGGAGCTGTGGCTGCGTTCCTAGTTCTTATGCCGTTTTTGAGTGATATTACATTTGGTGTTATCTTTGCTGGCGTAGCGGGAATTATGGTATTTATCTCGCTTGATGAACTATTGCCTGCAGCAAAGAAGTATGATGAAGCACATGTTTCAATTTATGGATTAATTAGTGGAATGGGAGTAATGGCAGTTAGTTTATTATTGATATTATAGCTGTGGGGGCTGTTCCAACAGCCCTAATTTTTTTCTCGCCTCTTTAAACAATTGGAATAATAACAGATAGTTTGATAAAATAAGGTTCACGCAAGCAGTAGGAGGAAGCACGGTATGCCAAAGGGAAAAGGAAACGAAATAGCTAAAAACAGAAGAGCGTCACACGATTATTTTATAGAAGATACGTATGAAGCAGGGATTGTCTTACAAGGAACGGAGATCAAGTCAATTCGTGCCGGCCGAGTCAATATTAAGGATTCCCACGCGAGAATTGACCGTGGTGAAGTAAAACTGATTAATTTGCATATCGCAACATATGAACAGGGGAATAGGTATAATCATGATCCAACACGGACTCGTAAGTTGCTTTTACACCGTAAGGAAATTGATAAATTGATTGGGTTAACACAACAGCAAGGATATGCACTTGTTCCTTTAAAAATTTATATCAAAAACGGCGTTGCCAAAGTATTACTTGGGCTTGGAAAAGGGAAAAAGAAATATGACAAACGTGAGGATTTGAAACGCAAACAGATGAAACGTGATGTTGATCGTGCTATCAAGGACAACATGAGGTAAAACCTTCCAGGGCTTGATTTTAGCGTTGATTATGGTATAATAAGAATTGTCGTTAGATAAACGACATCAAATTAGATAATTGCTCGTTCTATTCCAAGCGATTCTCCTTTAAATGGGGACGTTACGGATTCGACAGGGATAGATTGAGCTCAGGTCGCGCGTCGAGGTTACGGCTCGTAAAACGTTAATTGCCTAAATATAACTGGCGAAGAAAACAATTCACCAGCTCTAGCAGCTGCCTAAGCACTGCTAAAGCGATCCTTCCTGCTATCGCCCGTGTGGCAGATTGAAGGGTCTCAAATGAAGCGGGCTACACTGTCATTCACCGTCTGAGGATGATAGTTGAAACTAATCAGACTAGCTACACGGAAGCCTGTTGGTAGGCTGACGTGCTAGTGAATGAGAATATACCAACTACACTCGTAGAAGCCTGAGTGGCGATATCTCTGGACGTGGGTTCGATTAGTAAATAGTCGCCTTTTGTGGTAACACAAAAGTGAAAATCCGGCTTTATCGGTGAAACCTAAGTTGCTTTATAACAAAGCAATACGGCAATACCGAGCGGTGTGTGGAGTAATCCAACAGCCGTGTATCGACTTATAGGCTGCCATTTTTATGGTAGTACTAGGATGTGGAATATCACCTGATAAAGGTAAAAATACATTTCACATAAGACGCCGGAGAGCCTAATAAGAATTAGGTTCAAGATATAGTCAGTGCCATGTCGAAAGCATGGAAGAGCACGTCCCACCGTCTCCACCAATACATATTTGGTGGTTTTTTTATGTCTTGTGATTTAAAGCATATCAATATTATTATTACATCTTTAAGCATAAAATTTATAATGAAAATCTTATGCTTAAAAAATATGCTTTATATACAAGAGCTAAAAGACAGGTCAATAAAACAAATCTTATTTTATAATTAATTCGTTTAGATATAGTGTCATATTAACCAAAAAAAGCGAAGGAAAGGTTTATTCGAAAAATAATTAAAAGTTGGCTGAATTTTAGTTATAGGCACAACTGGCTATTTAGAAATACAGTTTCAAAAGGACTGAATTAACAATCTTACACTTTTTTATATGAAAATAATTATAAATGTTGGGTTTTTCGTATCTATTTTTATTGGTTATTAAATGGCCGGCATAATGTAATCTACCCCCTCGAACCCTTGATATATAAAGGTTTTGAAAAAATGCTAACATTATGAATATTACTTGAGGCTTCTCATTAGTTTACCAAACTTTTGGGAGGCCTCTATTTATTGCATTTCTTCAGTTAAATGGCTGTTCACATCGTGTGTTCTATCGGCAGTTTTGTTCAATAAGATTTTTTATGTTTTCTAGAACTACTTTCGCTTTTGCGAGTAACCGTTCTTTTACTGATTTAGAAAGTTCTACTGAAAGAGTGTTTTCTTGTTATTATTTTAGATGTTTGAAATAATTGTCAATATATCAAAGGGAAATCAAGAAATTTTATGGAGGGGATTACATTGAACAAGAAACATTTGCTTATCCAAAAGGCATTTATTTATCCAAAACCCAAAGAGAAGCCTAAATTAGAAGGATATACGTATAATGAGGAATCTGGATATTGGGTTAGTGATAGGGATTTTCTCCCTTATGTTATGGATAAACGTCGACCAAAACCACAGACTAAAAAAGCCGATGTAGAAACAGGAGAGGATCAAAAAGGTGAATAATCCCAGTGTACTAATCATTTCTAACAGCCTAGATTTTACAACTGATTATGTTTGTGTTGAATTAGAGGCAAGGAAAATACCTTATTTAAGGTTAAATAGAGATGAATTTGATAAATACAACATAAGATTAGAAGTTAAAGATACCTCTTTATTCGTTAACATAAAAGATAGAGATTATTGGATAACTGAAAGAGATTTAATTTCTATATATTATAGAGCTCCTATATATTTACGCGATATATACCAAACTAATATAGAAACAGAAGAACAATTATACAGAACTCAATGGACATCATTTATTAGAAACTTGTCTATATTTGAAGATGTAAGATGGCTTAATAACCCAACCTCAACATTTAAAGCTGAAAACAAAATATTGCAACTTAAATATGCACAATTAATTGGTTTTGATTATCCCGATACTACCGTATTAAATTCAACTTATGGAGTACAGCTAGTGGACAATAAGAAATACATTGTTAAGTCTCTTGACACGGCGGTTCTTAAGATTGAAGATAATGAGGCTTTTGTATATTCAATGGCTCTTTTTGGTAGAGAAATTAAAGAATCAAACTTACGATCCTCTCCTGTTATTCTTCAAGAATATATTGAACCAAAAGTAGATATAAGAGTAACAGTAATAAAAAAAGAAATATATGCAGTGAAAATTTTAAAAGAAAATAAAGGCATTAAGGGTGATTGGAGATTACATAAATATAGTTTAAGTTATATTCCAATCGAGATTCCCTTCGATATAGCTAATAAATGTCGTGAAATCTTAGAAAAATTTGATTTAGCTTTTGGTGCAATTGACTTAGCAAAATCAGGAGATAAATATTATTTTATAGAAGTAAATCCTACTGGTGAATGGGCATGGCTGGTTGACAATGCCAATCAATTAATATTTAAATCTATATGTGATTATTTAGAAAGAGTTGATTGATAGTGAGAGCTTTAAAGAGAAGATGGTATCATAATCTATTCCCTATTATATTTATGAGAAAAGCTAACAAAATTATAAATAAAGATATTATAAGCTTAAAAAATAAATTAGACGAAGAAAACTTCAGTTCTGAATATATGAGGCAATATGATAATCTTACCAAAGATGAAGCTGTTAGATTTTTTGAAAAGATAATAAGTTATAGGAGATCTCTAGAAGAAAAAGCAAAAAGCAACATACTGATTGTTACTATCTCTATAACTGTAATATTAGGTATGGCTAGTTTGTTATTTAGTATTCCCGAAAAAACAAATACAAGTAATTTAATGAATATAATTTTAGTTGTATTATTCTTGCTAAGTTTGGTTTATATGACTATAGGCTCCATTTTATCTTTACAAACCTTAAATGCTGGGGAACTTAAGCAGCGATATGAGTTATCACCAGAGGATTTAGACTATTTATCGAGTATAGCAGAAGAAGATAGAAATAAAGAATTCAAGTTAATTTTATCATCTTATAATGAACTAAATAATAAAATCAATTTAAAACTGAATAATTTTGCAAGTTGCACGTATGAACATATACGAAATTCTATAATAACCTTTTTTCTTCTAGGCATGTTTATTTCTACTATCTTCTTAATTAATCAATTTAATGGGGATGAAAAAGAAAATAACGAGCTTATCAATCAACAACAATCATTAGAACAGATACATGAAGAACTGGATAAATTAAACAAAAATATTGGATCTCATTTTGAATTTTTTAAAAATGATGAGGTTAAGAAACAACAAAAGGAGATATTAAGAAAAATAAAGAGTATAGAGAAGAGGCTAACACCTATTGAAAATGATTTAAAATCAAATCAATAAAGTACTAGCTTAAATAGCTTTAAAAGCCAGAGAAATCTCTTCCTAATACTTCAGAATCTTAGGATACTAATTTTGCCAATTGGATTTTAGGCTCCAAACATCGTAGAAATTTAATAGATGATTTTCATAAGTTGACCCGACTTGTGAGATGCTTCTTCTTTCATCTCTTGTCACATGAAGAAATAACATTTCCGTTGTTTAATCATCCAAATCCTTTTTAATGGTTAAACAAAAATGTCTAATAATTTAAAAAATGATACAATATAATCCAAATACATATTTTTATATAATGTTAGATTGTGTCATAATTAATTGAATTACATTATAAGGAACTTTAAGAGGTGGTTAATAATGGAGATATTTAATATTATTGCAAGTGTACATCAATTCTCTCGCTTATAATTTCTTTTTTTATTGTCAATAAAGTAATAAAGATTACAAATGATATGTCAAAAGATGATTCTATGATACGGAATAGACAGACTGTAAAAACAAAGGATAACAGGTTACTCCACTATGTAGTGTTGTAAATTATGATTTCTCAAAGTACCATCAATTAATCAGTAATTTGTTGTTCGACAAATCAAAGATTTTAAATACAGGTGCTATTAACACTTTGTTTTATGTAAAATCTGATATTACTTTTGTTTTACATTATTCTTCTATAATTGTACTTAACCTTTTGAATAGACTATAGGTCATTAAAACAAATAATGAGAAGATATACATTCCGAAAAGTATTTTCGAAATGGTTAAGACAAATTTTGAAAAATCTAGAGCATCAGAAAATGTGAAAGGAACAATGTATTTAGTAGAAGATGGAACCCCTAAAATGCATCACTTTACAGATGAAGAAAAGAAAAATGAAGTTGAATTCTGGAGAAGTATTCTAGTTTGTCTTAACGATTGTAATATAATTGATGATATAGAGGTTCCAGATCTAATTCCTAAAAATTTGATTCCTGATTTTGAAACGATTATGTTAGCTTCAGAAAAAAGTGCTGTTTTAATCTCTGATGACTTATTTATCAGAAAAACTGTTAAAAATATATGTTAATGGGAAATGAACACTGGTAATACAGTTTCTCTGTTAGGGTTCTATTACAAAAACAACAGTAACGAAATAATAGAATATCTAGAGACTTTAAAAGAATTAGTGGAAACAAATATTTCTCATGTTGTTCTAAATTAGATTTAGAATTAATAGTCGAAAAACTATTAGAGACTCCACGAATCTATGAAGAAGGAACCCCGTATAGTAATTTTGAAAAACTAATAAATAATTTGTGTTCTGACTTAGAATTAATAAGAGTATATATGCATATTATTAGAGTGGAAATATATAGGTTATATGAAAAAGCGATTAAATCCTAATGCAATAAACATTATAGAAAATAGTTTTAAAAGTAATAAAAAGAGAATCAAACATCCATGAACTAGAGGATTTAGTTAAAAACTTTTTATTGGAACCTTGTAATAGAGATGTACATAAGGAAAAGTTCCTTTTAGGTCTATATAATCAATAAATATAAATTCCAAACAATCTATATAGTTAATGACGATTACAAAGAAAAAATGCTAACATTTTGCTACTGCAATCCAGTGAAAAACAATAAATCCCTGTTAAAGATGTTACAGTAAGAAATTAGAAAACCTTGATATACCGCACACTACTCACACCATGTTAAAGGTATTACACACTCTCAACTTAGGGACAAGAATACCTAAAAACCCACAATAAATGAACTATATAGGATGATCAACGTTTCGGATATCAATCATTACACAAAGATGCTGACAGCCTAGAAATACATGGAACTGTTTTTATTTTTTATTGCGCAGTTGAATGAGGTAGAAAGTTTAACCGCACTTCTTTGATTTAAATGTAATAGATGAGTGTCACAGAGGTAGTGTAGAAGAGAAGTCTGCATGGAGAAAAAGTGTAAGACTACTTTTCTTCGTTGTAGTAGTGCAATAATGTGTTTATGAGTATTGAATCAAAGTGATATTTTAAGAAGGGCTGAGCTAAATGACTAATCAAAAACCCAGAAATACAAAATACGTCCAACATTTTTCAACGAGAATACCTTGGAAGGATAATGGGTTTACAGGGAAGATTGACGATAAACCTAAAAATAATGTTGCAAGTCAGGTGATTCCCAATATTGCTTCATCAAGGGATTTAGAATTTGAGGATATGAATAAAGGAAAGGGTTACCTTGAGGTAGGTCCCCTGGAAATGCAGCATTGGATTACCGAAAATGCTGCATTTATGAGTAAAACGAAGCTTTCTTTAAAATTAAATCATCCATACAAAAAAGGTAACGAGAAATTTAAGCATTTTGAAGAGACGGAATTTGAGGTTCAACCATATTCTTTTTTATTACGACCATTTTCATGGACGTTGAAAGATAATGCCAAGGAGAAGTCTAGGTATTATAATTTCTATTTCGATTTGGAAAAAACTGAGCGGATGCTTACTTGGAAAAGTGCATGGGTTTCACACGGGGATTCTCAAAAGGGAATTTTTAATTACTTTTTCTCGGGTGTAAAATCAAATCAGTCTATTATATTTCCATATTACAAGCAAGTTCCTTTTATTGAAAATAACAGGAGAGTTATTGCAGGAATTGGAAATATCATTTCTCCGATTCATATACATGAGTATGATACTGATGGTACTCGTGATGAAAAGAATTATATTTGGGAAACAAATGCAGGACACTCTATTCGAGAAGGTGGGAAACAGGGTTTCTTAATGCCTTACCTTGAAATTGTACAATATGCAAAATCTAATCCGGATTTTGATGTAAGTACTGTCACTATATTTGAACCTACTGGCTTTCGTGACGAATTCTCTTATGCCGCTGAGTGGGTTAGTTACGATGCTACAATTGACGTGTTAAATCAAGCTAAAACTGTCTTAAAAAACATAGCCGATTTGGACTTGAAAGTTGCTAATCGTAATTGGGTGAATACCCAACTTGATTATGTAGAAAATCAATTAGAGAATGTTTGGAATCAACGTGGCATTTATCCAGGACTCGGAGCAGTTTTGTCAGCATTTGGTGTTAAATATGGATTCGATATTTCAAGGTGCATTAATACTGAATATACAAATTTGATTACTGAATTAATTGATTATTTTTCAGGTGATAAAGAAATAGGTGATGAACAGCTAGATGATAGTCTTGCTGAAAAAGAAGATGAGTTTAACGGTCTTTTAAAAGATGAAAATAAAATAAAATATTTTGACCTACTTTCACGAATCAATTTATCAGTTGATCAGGCAATATTTGCTTGGAAAAAGTACAAAAATCATCCGACAGAGATTATTGAAAATCCTTACCGGTTATATGAATTATCCCGTAAGGAAAAAGGTGAAAAACAAATTAATATATCCCAAATTGACAATGCAATGTTTCCGAATAGTTTGATTACAAATAGTAATCCTTTAAAGGGACCATCAAAAATGCGTACTAAAGGTGATAAAAGACGATTTAGATCAATGGTGATTTTTGTTCTTTCACAAGCTGCGGATATTGGACATACATTTTTAAGCTATGACAAGGTTGTAGAGTTAATCAATAAATTGCCACTAGATCATAAAACTGATTTTTCAGTGGAAAAAATTGATGGAATTGTTGAATATTTACAAAACGGTGATTTATATGTCGATGAGGCAAATAATTATATTAAATTAATAGAATATCAGGATTATAAAGAGTTAGTTTTAGAAGTTACGAACAACCGTCTTAAAAGTAAGTTATCTGACTCTCAAAATTGGAGAGAAGTTATCAATGAACAATTTGGTCAACTTCAGGAGGGAAATGAGGAAAATGATCGAAAAGCTCGTGAAGAAAAAGCAAAGGCATTAACAATATTAGAGTCATCAAGATTATCCGTTCTTATTGGAAGGGCAGGAACTGGTAAAACTGCTGCATTGGGTATTCTCTCCTCTTCTACCGAAATAAAATCAGGTGGTGTCTTAGCTTTGACTCCAACAGGAAAAGCAAGGGTTCAGCTTGAAAATTCATTTAAGAAAAATAAAGTAGATGCAGAGTTTGTAACGGTTGCACAATTCTTGACGCGTTCTGATGGATTTAGTTGGGATAGGATGTCTTATAAAATGCCAACCAAACCGAGCACCAGTGTTGCACAAACTATAATTATTGATGAAAGCTCGATGTTAACTGAAGATATGCTCGCTGGTATCCTAAAATTAGTTGACTCTCATGCACGAAGGATTATATTTGTTGGAGATCCTAATCAGTTACCCCCGATTGGAGCAGGGCGGCCATTTGTTGATTTAATAAAACATCTTGAACATAGTTATACGGAAAATATTGCCAAGTTACAGACGGAAATGAGACAAGGTTCAGGGGGGGATGATTTATCATTTGCTCAGCTGTTTTCAGATGCTGATCAAATGGATAAAGGTGTATTATATAAAATAAAAAATAAGCAAGTGAATGAAAGATTGAAATACATTCAATATAATGGTACAGATGAACTTGAAGAATTATTGTTTGATCAGTTAGTTGAAACCCTAGAGATGAATGATGAAGATGATCTTGTTGGATTTAATAAAAGCTTGGGTGCAGAGGTGAACGGTAAGTATACTAATTATAATACAAGTAATCTTATTGAAGATTGGCAAATACTATCACCAACCAAATTTGTAGGGGCAGGAAGTTATTATTTAAATAATCAAGTTCATCAGAAGTATCGTCAAGCAATTGTTGATCAGTGGAACAAATATCCCTGGTCTAAAAATAAACCACAATCAGTTCAAAATATTGTCTACGGTGATAAGGTTATTTCAAATAAGAATGAAAATAGAGATTATTGGGATGGTTCTCCTGGCAAAGCGTATATCGCAAATGGAGAAATTGGATTGATGTTTGCTTACCCGGGGAAGTACGGAAAGAAGGATACTAATAGACAGTATTACAAATTTCGGTTTGGATCTTTTGAAGGTAAAGAGTTTTCATATACAAAATCAGATTTTGGTGGAGACAATAATGATTCAAAGTTGGAACTTGCGTATGCTTTGAGTGTTCATAAGGCTCAAGGATCAGGTTTTGGCAAGGCGATTGTTGTAATTAACGGTCGAAGTTCCTTTATATCAAAGGAATTATTGTACACAGCTTTTTCTCGTCAAAAGGAGCAGCTTATTATTTTGAGTGATTTAAGTGTTGAAGAATTATTTCAGTATTCGAATGATTGGTACTCAGATACAAAGCAACGTTATACAGACCTATTTGAAATTCCTAAGATCACAGAAATTGAATCTAATAAGCAAAAACGTTATTTTGAAGAAAGTTTGATTCACAGAACAATTCGTGGAGAATTAGTTAGATCTAAATCAGAAGTGATTGTAGCTAACATTTTGAATCAATTGGATATCGAATATTCTTATGAGGAATTATTGACGGTTGAAGGGAAAACTTATATACCAGACTTCACTTTGCGTTATCAAGGTCGTACAGCTTATTTAGAGCATCTTGGTTTGTTAGGAAGTGCTTCTTATAAAAAACACTGGGATGAAAAACGAGGCAACTATGAAAAAGCAGGAATTTCCGAAAAAGAAGGGAACTTGATAATTACTAAAGACGGACTCGATGGTAGCCTAGATGCAGTAGAAATTGAAAACAAAATTATTTCTTGGGTTAATGAAAATTAAATAGTTTTGCTTGTTTAGGACGTTGATTTATTCCGAGAAACAGCAAACACGATGCTTCTGTAACAATTGTTGTTTGTTTGGATATTCAAACCCACGTGGAGTGTGTAGATTTTATATTACAAAAAATGTTCTTACCTAAAACAATTTGATTTATATTTCGCTTGTTTCTGGGAACATGTCAACTACCCTGAGTAGAACTAGAACCATACTAAAAAAATATCTTTAATCATAGATGTATGCTAAAAGTAAAACATAAGCAATACGCTAACAAATGCTAACATTTTGCTAACGGAACCCCATGAAAATCAGTAGCTCCCCGTTAAAGATGTTACAGCCAAAAACATCCAATACGTTGATTAATCGCACTTTTGCATCTCTCGTTAACGATATTATATACTCTCACCTTAGGGGTGGCATGATGTGATGACCGCTCAATCCTTAGATATATAAGGGTTTTGAAGTAATTTGTTAACAAAATGCTAACATTAGGTATATTAAAAAGGCTTCTCATTAGTTGATTAAACTTTTGAGAAGCCTCTTTCTTTTGTCTACTGATGTCGTGTAACCTATTACTGATTAAAGCACTACAATTGCAGAACGATAATGTAATAACTAATTCAATTAAAAAAATGAATGATCGAAAAAGCATTGACTATAAAAAGAAAAAGTGTTAATGTCTAGTTAATCGATTACGTAAACGATTACAATAAAGGTGTTGGAAGTGAGTATATGGCAAGCGTTAACTCAAAGAAAAACATAAGAATTAAAGATGTTGCTGAAAAAGCTAATGTTTCAACAGCAACGATATCACATGTGATTAATGGAACAAGATATGTCTCTCCAGAAGTTACTGAAAGAGTTGTACAGGTAATGGAGGAACTAGATTATCGTCCTAATTCTGCTGCTAGAAGCTTAAGAAGTACGAAGACCAATACAATAGGTTTTTTAATCCCTGTAAAAAAAGATGATACATCAAAATCATTTTTTATGTCAATTGCTGAAGGGATTGAGACGAATTTAAATAGTAAAGGATATAACTTAATTTTAAGTAACTCTAAAGAAGATATGCAAGAAGAAATAAAAAGAATAAAAATGTTTAATACGCAACTAGTAGATGGATTAATATTGGCACCAACGAATGATGATTTCAACCATATTCAGGAAGTATTGGATAATCAATTTCCTATTGTTATGATAGATAGGTTACCGATAAATTATGATGGTGATTTTGTATTGGTTGATAACTTCCAAGGAACATATGACGGTGTGACGAAATTAGTGGCATCTGGCTATAAGAAAATTGGTTTTATCAGTTCTGAGTTAGGAATTACAACTACAAATGAAAGATTTGAAGGATACAAACAAGCACTGAAAGATAATAATATACAGTTTAACGACAAGTTTGTTGAATTAGGACTCTCTTCTTTTCAGTCAGGTTATGAACTAACAGAGAAGCTTATTACTAAGCAAATTGATGCCTTATTTATTGCAAATAATATAATGACGATGGGTTCCGTTAAATGCATTCAAGATAATGGTTTACAAATGCCAGACGATATAGCTGTTATTGGATATGATAACTACGATTGGACTAAAATAACTACACCACCATTATCAGTAGTAAACCAACCAGCGTTTGATATCGGATTTAAAGCTGCGGATTGTATTTTGAATCGCATTAATAATAAGGATAAAAAAGAGGCTTTTCATATCAAATTGAAAGCTCATCTAAAAGCCAGAAAATCTATATAATTTTTTTTATTATATACTTAATCGATTACGTAATCGATTAATATAATATTTAAAAGGCTCTTTGCTTTTTAATATATATAATTTTAGGAGGTTGATACGAATGATTGTATGAAAACCAAATTGTCCGTTGGGAGGATTACCAATTATTTAGGACGCTAGAACTTTAAAAGAAACAAGTTATGATTGATAAGGAGGTAATAGGGGTTTTCGGGTGGTTACAACAGGAGGTTCTTATGAAGTTTATTATTTGAAAGGACCTGGAATATTTAAGCATATTTGGATGACAACATGATGTTATTCACCTCAATATCTAAGAAAAGTAGTAATAGAGATTTATTGGGATAACGAAAAGAATCCAAGTGTTAGAGTTCCTTTATGAGATTTTTTTAAAATCGGTTATGGAGTTAGTAAACTTTTCGTGTTTTTGCCAATAAGTATGGTATCTGGTAAAAAAAAGAGAACCAAAGGGACCCATGTAGCAGCAATGAATTGTTATTTTACAATGTGATTCTAGACGCTGAAGGAAAGATATGTTCTTTATTGATGGGGAGGTATGGCTACCATTATTCCACGGAGCTGGAACTGAGGATTATTTTAATACTGCATGAGGATTTCCAAGTGGAGAATATGATGGACCTTATCATGGTATCTCAATAGGAAGTGATGTACAAGAGCATTTTGGTAAGTGGAGTTTATTCAGATTTTATATAGAAGACCCTTTAGATTTACAAAATCTATTAAAGCTACAATTGAAAATGGTCATGAAAAATAAATATATTTTGGGAGGTTAATTGTATGAATAAAAAATTATTATTTCTAATTAGCTTTTTAGTTATTGGAATGTTGTTATCAGCATGTGACGATAATAATACTTCAAATGAAAGCGCTGACAGTGGAGAGGGTGATAATGATAAAACTTTAACGGTACTGGTTGAAGGTGGAAGCCCAGCAGAGAAAGTTGCTGAAGAAACAAAAGATTCTTTTAAAGAAGAAACAGGTTATGAAGTGATTATCGAATCTGTACCATATACAGGTGTGTATGATCGAATGAGAACAGAATTAACAACAGGTGCAGGCGCATTTGATGTTGCAACCATTGATACAATTTGGCTTCCAGCACTATATAAAGGATTAGAACCTATTCAGGAAATCGTAACAGATGAAATGAGCGGAGACCTATTTCCAGGTTTAATTGAGGGATCAACAATTGAAGGTAACGTTTATGGACTACCAACATGGACAAACTCCAAAATATTATTATATAGAAAAGATCTATTTGAAGACGAAAACAATAAAAGTAAATTTGAAGCTGAATTCGGCTATGAATTAGCGCCACCAACGAATTGGCAACAATATAAAGATGTCGCAAGATTTTTTGGCAATAATGAAGATTACCCAGAGCTTTATGGAACAACTGTTTTTGGTGCAAGTTCGGGTGACTCAGTGGCAAGTTGGTTAGACCACGTGTCACAAGCTGGAGCAGATAATTTGGTATTGGATGGTAATGGAGAAGTAGTTGTTAATGACCAATATCATGTTGCGGCATTAAATATGTTGAATGATTTAGTTTCAACGGATGGAATTGTTCCAGAAAATACTTTGGAAACGGCTTCAGCTGAGACTGCTGAGTTATTTTATAATGGAAACTTAGCAATGATGTTAGCTTGGGGACATTTCTATGTGCCGGCAAATGACCCCAATACGTCTGGTGTAGCTGGAAAAGTTGGGGCTGCACCAATGATTGCAGGTCAAGCGGGAATTGGCGTTGTGCCAGGACCTTGGTATCAAGTTATTCCAGCTTCGTCAACTAAGAAGGATATGGCAAAAGAATATCTGAAGTTTATGTATGAGAAAAATGAGCTGTATGCAGATGCGTTAGGTGTAGCCGCAAGACAATCTGTGTTTGAGGAGTATGGTAAAGAAGAGAAGTATTCACATTTGACGCCGTTAGCTAAAACATTAAAAGCAGCGCAAACACAAAACAGACCATCAACTGATCAATGGCAAGAAATTGAAAGTGAAGCTCTAATTCCAGCGGTACAAAAAGTACTAGGAGGACAAATGACTGCTCAAGAAGCCTTAGATGAAGCTAAAGAAGTGATTGAAGGAATTGTAAATTAAACATATAGATGCAGAAAGGATAGGTTAACTTCCTATCCTTTTCTCAATCAGATTATCGTAGAGGGGGAGTGATTATATGAAAAAAGATTCAAAAATATCCTTATTCTTTTTTGCGCCAGCAGGGATATTTATGCTTATATTTCTATTTTTTCCTGTAATGCTTTTGATAAAAGATAGTTTCTTTCAAGTAGATATGATCTCACAAGATTCAGGAACATTTGTAGGTATTAGTAATTATATTGAATCTATTACTTCTGATCGTTTCTTGGGGGCAACAACTAACACGCTGATTTATGTTGTAGTTGCAGTTAGTGTCGAACTATTGTTGGGATTATTTTTCGCCATGCTATTAAATACTGGTTTTAAAGGACATGGATTAGTAAGAACAATTTTGCTGAGTCCATTAATGATAGCACCATTAGTGTCTGGTTTAATATGGAAATTCATGTTGAACAGTCAATTTGGTATTGTCAATCAATTATTGTATGACTTTAATATCACTTCAAGTAGACATGCTATTCAATGGTTATCTGATGATAAAACGGCATTACTATCGACTATCATTGCTGATATTTGGTTGACTACACCATTTATGATGCTAGTATTACTTGCAGGTTTACAAGGAATTCCAAATACTTTGTATGAATCAGCTAAAATTGATGGAGCAAATAAAGTCAAAACATTTTTTTATATAACACTACCATCTTTACTGCCAGTAATGGTTGTAGCGATATTAATTCGAACTGTAGATGCAGCAAGAACATTCGATATTGTTTGGGTTTTAACACAAGGTGGTCCTGCTAATTCATCGGAAGTGTTAAGTACCTATATGTATAAAACGTTAACTAGATATGGTGAGGTTGGTGAATCTAGCGCTATGGCAGTGCTGTTTATCATTCTTTTATTGTTACTTAGCTCTTACTTCCTTATAAGTATGTTTAAGGCAAACAAAAAATAGAGAGGAGATGTAAAATGGAATCTTTAAGTAACACAACTAAAGAAAAAAAATCACTAATTCAGATGATAAGACAGCATAATAAGAAGTTAATTGGTTTTATCACAACCATATTAGCATTATTGTTTATAAGTCCGTATATATATATGATTTTTACATCTATTAAACCATCTTCAGAAGCAATAAGTAATTCTCCTACTTTTTTTCCAAAAGAACTTTCAATAGAGAATTACATTTCTATGTTTGGTCAGATGCCAATATTAAGTTACTTTTTTAATAGTTTTATTACAGCTTTTATTAGTACAGTCTTGTCTGTTTTTTTGGGTGCATTAGCGGCATATGGACTAGCAAGATTTTCATCGAAGTTAGGAAATTTATTTCTTTTATTAACATTATGTATTCGCATGATACCGATGATAAGTATTGCGATTCCGATGTATATCATTATTAATTCAATGGGTTTAATTGATACTCATGCAGCCTTAATTATTACCTATACAAGTATAAATGTTCCTTTTGCAATATGGCTAATGGTGGGATTTTTTAATAGTATTCCGAAAGAATTTGATGAGGCAGCAAGAATAGATGGATGTAATTTTTTTACATCTTTTTTGAAAGTAATATTACCAATATCTTTACCTGGTTTGGCCACAACATCAATATTTTGCTTTATGCTTGCATGGAATGACTTTTTATTTGCTTTATTATTAACTAGTACAAATGCTAAAACAGCTACAGTTGGAATTTCTGAATTTTTAACTGCCTATAACCTAGATTTGGGTCCAATGACAGCTGCAGCGGTTAGTTTTAGTTTACCTGTAATGATATTTTCAATACTAGTTCAGAGATATATTGTAAGCGGAATGACCTTAGGGTCTGTTAAAGGATAGAATGATTAATTATTACTTCAAAGTAGAGGGGCAAATTTATGACAAATAATCATAGTGAACAAGTAATTAAAGCAAATATTTATATAAACCAAGAACAAGAAAAAGTAAAAAATTCTAAATATCGATTAAACTATCACTTGATGCCACCTGTAGGTTGGATGAACGATCCGAATGGATTTGTCCAATATAATGGTGAATATCATCTGTTTTATCAACACTACCCTTATGCTCCAAAATGGGGGCCGATGCATTGGGGGCATGCAAAAAGTAGAGATTTAGTCAATTGGGAACATCTTCCCGTGGCATTAGCACCTTCTGAATATTATGATAATGGTTCAATGGATGACCATGGCTGTTTCTCAGGAAGTGCTATAGAAAAGGATAATGAATTGTATTTATTTTATACGGGGCATTCTATTGAACGTGAACCTATGCAAGTACAATGTATAGCTAAAAGTGAAGATGGAATACATTTTATCAAAGAAAATCAAAATCCTGTAGTTGATTATTTTCCGAAAGATGGGTCAAAAGATTTTCGTGATCCTAAGGTTTGGCAATATGATGATCAATATTATATGGTAGTAGGTTCTAAAAAAGACGGGAAAGGAAAAGCTCTCTTGTATCATTCATCCAATTTAATAGAATGGGGATATAGAGGGGTAGTAGCTGAAAGTAACGGTAAACAAGGAGACATGTGGGAATGTCCAGACCTATTTCCATTAGTAAAAGAACATGCTCTTATTTTGTCACCTATGAATGGAGAGAAAAATGAAAAACCTATTATTATTTTTGGTGAGATGGATTACAAAGCCGCAAAATTCTCTAAAGAAAGAAGCATACTCTTGGATTATGGTCATGATTTTTATGCCCCCCAGACATTGAAAGATGAAAAAGGAAGAAGAATTATGATTGGGTGGATGGACATGTGGTTTTCAAAACGGCCATCTGAGGAAGGTGGTTGGGCTGGAGCTATGACAGTTCCTAGAGAATTAACTTATAACCATAACAGCATATTTATACAGCAGCCTATTGAAGAATTAAAAACCTTAAGAAAAAATCATCATCACATTGAAGATTTTGATATATATGGAGTACGCCGGTTTCCAAAGTTCGATGGAAATGGATCGGAGTTATGCATTGACTTTGATATAGTTAATTCAGACTCACCTGTATTTGGCCTTCATCTAAGATGCTCTACAGATAGATCAGAAAAAACAATTATAAAAGTAGATAAGATTAATGAAGAAATTATTGTGGATTTAACATCAGCAGGTAAAGGAGAAAGTGGAATTTATAAGGCACCTTATAAACCTACAATTGACGGAAAATTGAACTTAAGAATATTCCTCGATATTACGTCAATAGAGATATTCGTAAATCATGGTGAGCAAGTTATAACAAATAGAATATATCCTCACACTGCAAGTAAAGAAGTAGATTTATTTGCTGAAATGGGAAAAGCAAGGGTATTAAAGGCCGATAAATGGTCTCTAAAATCAGTATGGAAATAATTGATGGACGAGAATAAAATGAATTATGGTGCTATAAAGGCTGGTGGTACAAAATTTGTATGTGCTGTCGGTGATGAAAGTTTAAATATCATGGACAAAATTATCCCTACTACGAACCATTCAACAAGCGATTGATGAATTGAAATATATTCCCAATCAAGTAGTAGAAATCTCTTCTAAAATAAAACAAATCTTAAGAGTGATGGCAGAGCATGGTTTTCCGTGTAAGACCTATGAATTGAGCAGGAATCAGTTTGATTTGGATAGTTATTTGCAGGTTGCGAAAGAATTACATGAGAAGTATCCGGATATTAAGAGTGTTTTCTCTGTTGATTTAGTATTAATCGCCTGTTTAAAGGAAGCAATGAAAAAAGAATAAATGTTCCCGAAGAATTGCGCCTTGTTGGGTATGATGGGTTCTTTTGTTTCTCATTTGCCATAACCTTCATTCCCAAGTGTTGTACAACCTTATGACGGATTGGCGCAACAAGCCATTAGCGCATTGTATCAACTAATGAATAAGAAATCATTAAACAAGTAAACCTATGAACTGGTTGTTTGGATGAATGATAAAAAATAACGCTCTAAGAGGAGTTTCTTAGTAATGAGTGAAAGAAAAGGAGCAAAGTTGTTATGAAGGAGAAATTATTAGGCTCGATTGAGGCAGGAGGGACGAAGTTTGTTGTTGCCGTGGCGGATTTCGATTTCAATGTGAAGGAATTAACACAGTTTCCAACGACAACACCAGAAGAAACGCTGGCAAAGGTGGTTAATTTTTTTAAACAATTTGAGGTAGCGTCTATTGGCATTGGTTCCTTTGGGCCGGTCGATGTGACCGTAGAATCGAAAACTTACGGACATGTGCTGAATACCCCTAAAGCGGATTGGTCTGGATTTGATTTCTTAGGAACCTTGAAAGTGGCCTTTGATATCCCGATGTATTTCACCACGGATGTAAATTCTTCGGCTTACGGAGAGTATACGAAGGGTTCTGCGCGTGGTGCTAATTCGGTAGTTTATTTCACGCTTGGTACGGGTGTCGGTGGCGGCGCTCTCCAAAATGGGCAGTTTATCAGCGGAATCGCCCACGCTGAAATGGGTCATGCGACGGTTATCGCACACCCCGAAGATACGTATGCGGGAGATTGTCCTTTCCACAGCAATCATTGCTTTGAAGGCCTTGCTGCTGGTCCAACACTAGAGGGACGCACGGGGATTAAAGGAGAAAAACTCCCTCGAGATCACAAGGTTTTTAATTTTATCTCCTACTATGCAGGACAAATTGCCTTCAATACCTTCGTGAACATGGCACCAGAGAAAATTGTTTTCGGGGGTTCTGTCCTCCAAGAATCTGATATGCCAAAGGTTCGTGAGTATTTCAAACAATTTAACAATGGCTACGTTGTCACGCCAGATTTAGAAGAACTCATCGTTCGTCCTAGCATCGAAAACAACGGTTCCGCAACCATCGGTAACTTTGGATTAGCCTTGAAGGAGTTGAAAGAAAAAGAAGGAAGTCATTCCCTTCCGAGTGGCTTTATCACGAATTAGTAAAGCTCTACTTCCAGCTATATCAAGGGAAAAGTAGTTTATGAATAAACACATTAAATTGATAGGAGAATTAATTTATGGCTAGTAAAAATTATTACGACGTAACAGAGTGGCCTGTCGGTAATCCTTATGAGGATATTGGTGAGGTAATCAATAGCATTATAGCAGATGTTAAAAGTAGACAAACGGACACTGATATGAATAAAGGCGGAAAGCCGGGTGCGGTTATCTATATTCCACCGGGTGATTATCATCTTGGCAGTCAAGTAGTTATAGACATCAGTTATCTTAAAATTATGGGTTCTGGACATGGATTTACATCTTCGAGTATTCGTTTTAATACTTCTGAGAATGAATGGGCGGATTTGCATGAATTGTGGCCGGGAGGAAGTCGCATACTCGTAGATATTCCCCTAGAAGTAAATGACGAGGAATATAAAGGAGCCGCATTTTATATTGAACGAAGTGGAAACCCCCGAATAAGTTCGGTAGAGTTTTCTGACTTTTGTATTGATGGTTTGCATTTTATTGAAGATGGTTCAGGAGAAACAACTCCGGAAAACACATACACTAACGGGAAAACGGGTATTTATGTTGCAAGTGCTTGTGACTCATTCCGGATTACAGGCATGGGGTTTGTGTATTTAGAGCATGGAATTACTATTTATCATGCAGATGCACTGACTATACATGATAATTTTATAGCAGAATGTGGTAATTGTATAGAACTAAGAGGTTGGGGACAGGCTTCAAAAATAACCGATAACTTGATAGGAGCCGGTTTTAAAGGATATTCAATTTACGCTCAAAATTTTGGTGGCCTTTTGATTACAGCGAATAATGTTTTTCCACGAGGTGCGAGCAGTATCTATTTTGATGGTGTAACACGTTCCAGTATCACAAATAATAGACTTCATTCATTTTATCCAGGAATGGTGGTATTCAGGAGGAATTGTTCAGAAAACTTGGTTTCTTCAAATCACTTTTTACGTGACCATGAACCTTGGACACCTTTTATGGGGATAGACAATGGTTTAGATGATTTGTATGGTCTTCTCTATATTAGTGGTAATAATAACTCTGTAATTGCTAATCACTTTTCTAAAGTATTTAATACTCAAAACATTAAGCCGGTAGGTGCAGAACCTGTAATCATGCGTATTGTTTCGGGTAATGGAAATTTTATTTCTAATAATCATGTTGTTGCCACGGAGGTTCAAGCCAAGATAAGCGATTCTTGTTTCTCTGCGCAAGTAGACGCTTTGTTGAATACCGAAGCATCAGAGCCGCTTACCGTAACAACAGTATTAGTAGAAAAAGAATCGCTTCAAAATACGATTCTTGATTCGGGGAGTGATGCACAGGTTGTTATGGACAAGACTGTAAATGCATTCAGATCCACTCCAACGCCAGGAGGATAAATAATATATTCAATGTGGTAATTTTTGTTCCAAAGTTTCAATTGCAAGTCGAACACTTGAATTATTTCGTTTGTCAATTATTTTTGTCCGGGTTGGAATAGGCATTTTGTAAAGATCCGCTAGCCCTTATATTATCGTAAGCTGACATATATATGATTAAAGTGTGAGTTTTTTAGAAGTCTAGTTGTTAGCTCCCACAATTAACGATACAATGTAAGAAGTATATTTATAGTTAAGGAAGGAGCAATCATTTTGGCTACATATCCAAACGTAAACGAAACAAAAGAGCTTATTAAACAACTGGTTTCAATACCGAGTCCATCAGGTAACACGGAGAAAGTTATTCAATATGTGGAGGATTTTTTACATGATCTGCAGGTGGAAACAATGCGCAATCGTAAAGGTGGCTTAATTGCGACATTACCTGGGGCAAATGACAAGGAACACAGAATGTTAACCGCACATGTTGATACACTAGGTGCTATGGTTAAAGAAGTGAAAAGTAATGGCCGTCTGCGTCTTGACCTTATCGGTGGTTTTAAATATAACGCTATTGAAGGTGAGTACTGTGAAATCCAAACCACCAGCGGCAAAGTTTACACAGGAACAATCCTAATGCATCAAACTTCCGTCCATGTCTATAAGGATGCAGGAAAAGCTGAGCGTAACCAGGAGAATATGGAAGTACGTATAGATGCAAAGGTTGAAAATGCTGATGATATTCGTGCACTTGGTATTGAGGTAGGGGATTTTGTTTCCTTCGATCCTCGTGTTCAGATAACAGATAACGGTTTTATCAAATCACGCCATTTAGATGACAAAGCAAGTGTTGCCGGCCTTATGCAACTTATAAAAAGGGTTAAAGAAGAAAATATCACATTACCTCATACAACCCATTTTCTAATTTCAAACAATGAAGAAATTGGCTATGGTGGTAACTCCAATATAAATCCTGAAACAGTCGAATACCTGGCTGTAGATATGGGTGCAATGGGCGATGGACAAACCACTGATGAATACACCGTTTCTATTTGTGTGAAGGATGCCAGCGGACCATATCATTATGGATTGCGTAAGCATCTTGTAGAGCTTGCAGAATCAAATAATATCGGGCATAAATTGGATATTTATCCGTACTATGGTTCTGATGCATCAGCTGCTATCAGGGCGGGGCATGATATTATTCATGGACTTATCGGACCGGGAATTGATTCATCCCATGCATACGAACGGACACATGAGTCGTCATTAGATTATACAGAACAACTTCTTTATCAATATGTACTTTCTGAAATTGTATCCTACTAAGGAAGTAATGGCCCGGCACACGCTGGGCCATTTTTTTAAGTAAAAATACTTTGTATACAAAATATATTTACACAAACAATATTATCGTATATACTAATAAAAGTATGCTTGAAAGGGGTATTCCTTGTGTCTATGGATAAAGCAATTGGTTCAGCATCGGTTCGGCTTAGCAAAAAAATTACACGCATTATAAACTACTATTTAAAATCATTTAACATTACAACAGAGCAATGGAGTGTTCTCCGTACATTAAACGAATCTGGTCAGGTTACACAAAAGGTATTGTCTGAACGGGCGGATAAAGATCAGGCAACATTAACAAAAATCCTTGATCTGTTGGAAAAGCATGAGTATGTGTATCGCGTCCGAAATCCCGAAGATAGACGTTCTTTTTTAATCAACATTACAGATAGAGGCTCACAACTGGCTGAAGAAATTAGACCCTATCTCGAGGAAATTTATCTCAAAATAATTAATGATATTGATAAAGATCAACTAGCAATTTTTCAAGAAGTTTTGCATTCACTGGAGAGCAACATTGATTCACAACTAGACGAAGCAAATAAATAGAAAGAAGGAATTTATTTTTATGGGTAGAAATACATCAAGATTATGGACGTCCCAATTTATAGTCATTGTCGTGATGGCTTTTTTATTTTTTCTATGTTTACAATTACTGACTGCAGGTTTTCCTGCATACATTATGGAGATTAAAAAGAACCCAACACAGGCTGGTCTGATGACAACGGTCTTTATGGGGGCAGCGATCTTAACGCGTCCGCTGATCGGCTATTTGATTCATAAGGTCGACGTTAAAGTAATGAGTATTATTACGCTGATCTTGTTGGTACTAACGATTGGCCTGAGTTACGGACAGACTTCCGTAAGTCTCCTGCTATGTCTGCGGGCATTGCATGGAGTTGCATTTGGTATTATTACTACCATACTCTCTACTTTAGCGACAAACATTATTCCGGTTAAACGGCTTGGGGAAGGCATTGGCTATTACGGATTAGCTACGAGTGTTGGTACAAGTGTGGCCCCAATGTTTGCCATTTCAATGCTGCAGCTATACTCGTACAATCTTTTAATTATATTGTCCATTGTAATGACAATTGCTGCATTGGTGCTTGGATTTTTTGTGAAAACTCCTAAGATAAGTACCTCTATCGATACAGATAAAAAAATTTCATTTAAGGAATATGCATTTGATAAGAAGGCATTACTTCCGTGTATTTTAGCAATGTTTTTTACAACGACTTTAGGAGGAGTAATCAGTTTTATGAGTGGTCTTGGCGCGGAAGCTAATATTGGAGCATCTGTTTCATTATTTTTCCTTGTGATGACAGTTATGATGGTTATTGTTCGTCCATTCTCCGGGCGATTGTATGATAATCTGGGACATAAAATCATCATTTATCCTGCTACAACCGCTGGTATTATCGGATTATTTCTTTTATCGATTACCCAGAATACGATTACATTGCTTATAGCTGGGGTATTGTACGGTTTTTCTTATGGCATTATGACACCAACTTTACAGGCAATTGCTGTTGGTTTCGTGGAAAAAGAAAAGCAGGGAACTGCCAACGCCATGTTCTTTTCATCGATGGATCTGGGAATTGCAGTTGGATCAACAGGGCTTGGTGTGCTTGCGTCCCTTACAAGCTATCATTTCATTTATGGTTTTTCCATTATTAGTTTGCTAGTATTGCTGCTGCTTTATACATTTGTGTTTGTTCGGGGTGAAAAAACGAAGGTAACGACATTATAAGAAAAGGGAAGCCACCAACGCTGATTGGTGGCTTTTGCTTTAATTTACAGTACATATTGATATATACAGAAAAAGTGAAATAGGCTTCCGAACAGAATGAATATATGAAAAATCTCGTGGAATCCCATATGTTTAAATGATAGAAACTTAGGCTTGAGCCAGTAGATAATCGCCCCCACGGTATAAAAAAGTCCTCCAAGGATTAGCAGAGTCATTCCGTTCATACCTATGATTGGCGCAAGTGCAGGGCTATAGAATACTACAATCCACCCCATCACAACGTATAATGCTGTAGACAGCCATCTGGGTGAGTGAAACCAAACTAATTTAAATGTTACGCCAGCAATTGCGATACTGCTGATCACTGCAAATAATACCCAGCCGGTTACGCCCTGTAAACTTATTAAGCATAGAGGTGTATATGTACCAGCGATTAATACAAATATCATGGAATGGTCAATTCGCCTTAAAAAGGCAATGACATGATCTTTTGCTACAACCATGTGATATGTTGCAGAAGCTGCATATAACAAAATCATGCTAATACCAAAAATTATCACGGCCATGATTGCTAGCATCGAATCTGTCGTTGCTGCTGCTTTTATGACCAAGGCAAGTAATCCCGCAAACGATAAAATAGCGCCAAACAAATGTGTCAGACCATTAATTGGCTCACGTATATAAATCCCCATATTATGAAACACCTTCTTAACTAGTATGTAGTTTTAGAAACTATATGACGATGATATATCTATGTTAATATGTAGTCAATGATTAGTGGTAGAGGCTCTTATAAGGTTTTTTAAGAAGCTAGTATATTTTGAACTGAAAGAAGGTACTGCAAAATGAGATTAAGCATTCTCGACCAGGCTCCGATATCAAATGGTAAAACAGCAAATGAAGCATTAGCAGCATCGATAAAACTGGCCCAGACTGGTGATGATTTGGGTTATACACGTTATTGGATTGCCGAACATCATGATTTACCTGGATTAGCTTGTCCTGCACCAGACCTTATGCTTGGAATGATTGGAGCGCAAACCAAACATATCAGAATTGGTGCTGGTGCTGTACTGTTACCTCACTATAAGCCCTTTAATGTTGCAGAAAGATATAATATGCTTGCAACTCTATTTCCGAATCGTATCGACCTTGGGGTAGGACGCGCTCCTGGTGGATCAGCTGAGGCAAGCATTGCGTTATCAGGCGACTTTTTAAAACAGGTAAACCAGTTTTCTGATTCAATTGATGAAGTCCTGCAGTTTTTACATAATCGTTTCCCAAAGGATCACATGTATTCGAAAATAAAGCCGTCCCCTATCCCAACGTATTCACCAGAGCCGTGGTTACTTGGCACAAGTGAAAAAAGTGCAATATTGGCTGCTGAAAAAGGCCTTCCATATGTGTATGGGCATTTTATGAGTGATGCAGATGGTCCTTCAATCGTTAGGCAATATACAAAAAAACATTTAGAAAGGATTGTTACAGTGTCAGTCATTTGTGCAGAATCAACAGATAAAGCTAATGAATTGGCATTGAGCAGTCAGCTTTGGAGCGTGCAGCGTGCAAAAGGTGATGGCAGCGGACGTATCCCATCTGTTGAAGAAGCTAAGGCGTACTCTTTATCGGATGAAGAAAAAGAAACAATTAGGAAAATGCGACGCAAAATGATTATAGGTGATCCAAAAGAAGTGAAACAGCAGCTTGAACAACTGCAACTGCTTTACCAGGTAGATGAGTTTATGCTTGTTACGATTACACACAGTTATGAGGCAAGAGAGAAATCGTACGAGTTAATTGCAAAAGAAATTTTAGCAGATAACTAATATGGAGGGGAAACGATGATTGACTTACGAAGTGATACAGTGACTAAGCCAACACCAGAAATGCGGCAAGCGGCCTTCGATGCAGTAGTTGGCGATGATGTATACCAGGAGGATCCAACGATAATAGAATTGGAGGAGTTAGCTGCTCAAAAGCTTGGCAAAGAGGCTGCAATGTTTGTTCCAAGTGGAACGCAGGGGAACCAGATTGCCGTATTGACACACTGTCAGCCAGGGCAGGAAATTATTTTAGAAGCAGATTCCCATATTTTTATATATGAGGGTGCATCCATTTCAGCGCTTGCAGGTGTCCAGCCAAGAACCATAGCTGGCAAGAATGGTGCAATGGATCCCACTGAAGTTCAAGCGGCTGTTCGTGGAGACGATATACATTTGCCGGAAACAGGGCTTATTTGTCTAGAAAATACCCATAATCGTGCGGGTGGAACAGTTGTTTCACTTGATAATATGCAAGCAATTTTTGAAATGGCCCAGCAGCAAAATATACCTGTTCATCTGGATGGGGCACGTTTGTTTAATGCGGCAATTGCTACAGGAATTGATGTAAAAGAATTTGCGGCGTATACTGATACGGTTCAATTTTGCCTGTCTAAAGGATTGGGTGCACCTGTAGGCTCGATAATTGCAGGATCTTTTGCATTTATCAAAAAAGCAAGGAAGTGGCGTAAGCGCTTAGGAGGCGGATTAAGACAAGCAGGCATCATTGCTGCACCAGGTTTAGTCGCATTATGCACAATGGTTAACCGGCTAGCAGAAGATCATGAAAATGCGCAACTATTGGCAGACGGGTTGAAAGAAGTAAGCGGCTTAACAATCGAAAATAACGTCGATACAAATATTGTGCTTGTAAATACTGAAGAAGCTGAATTACGTGCAGAACAGTTTTTAGCTATGCTCAAGGAATCTGGTATCCTAGCAGTACCATTTGGTCCATATACGGTCCGCTTTGTTACGCATTTTGATGTAACGCAAGAGGAAATTCGGAGTGTTATCGATCGAATTGGTACGTTGGCAGGTGCGAATAGATAAAGTTCGACACGGAAACGATAAACATCGACTTTAAATCGATAAAGGTTGAAGTGAAAACGATAAACATCGACAACAAAACGATAAAGATTCAGGGTGTGCTGTTCCTCTTCAAGGGCAGTACACCCTGTTTTTTTATTCGAATATACGCCTTGAGACCTAGTTCAAAATATGGCTGTGGATCATTACAAGGACGCTGTTTAATCGGTATGATTGATTTATGAAAGGAGGCGGGATACATGAAAAAATTTATGTTGTTCGTCGGAGGATTGGTTGCATTTTTTATTTTGCTGGCTAATCTTGGTCCGATGATTTTACTAGGAGTCAGTGTATGGCTGCTGTATATCATCTTTAAAGAGTTCATTAAAAGTGACTCTGCAGCGGGAAAAATTGGCTGGGTAATCGCTGGTTTGTTTGTATTAGGTATTGGAATGTCAAACATCTATGCAGTAATCGGCATTGCAGCAGCATATGTGTTGTACCTAATTTACACAAGCTGGAAAGATGATGATCAATCAGTTGAACAAGTTGTAGAAGAAAATGACCCATTCACAAACTTTGAACGTCAATGGGCAGAAATAAACAAGTAAATTTAAAGGAGCGATTTTCGATGACAAATATATTTACACGGATAAAAGATTCAGTTTCGTCAGATCTTCATAATATAATGGATCAAAAGGAACAGAAAAATCCAATTGCAGCTTTAAATCAATATTTACGCCAAAGTGAGCAGGAAAAGGAAAAAGTACGTAAGCTTGTTGAGCGTCAATATAAATTGAAAGATGAATTTACCAGAGAATATCATAAGGCACAGGATCTTGCCGATAAACGCCTGAAACAAGCAGGTATCGCAGAAAAAGCAGGAGAAGAGCAAATGCATGAATTTGCTGTAAAAGAGCACGAAGAGTATCAGGTGCGTGCAGATCGTATGAAAGCATCACGTGAGGAAGCACTTGAACAGTTGGAAACATTAGAACAAAAATATGAAGAGATGAAGCATAAACTGAAAGATATGCATTTGCGCAGAATGGAATTAATGGGTCGCGAAAATGTCGCACATGTGAATCATCAAATAAATAAAGTAGTGGATGAATCATCAGAAAAACCTTTTTCACGCTTTGCTGAAATGGAGCAGTACATTGAAAGTCTTGAAAACAAAGTAAACACTTCCTATTACAGAAGCACATTTGACAGTAAAATTGACAAACTGGAAAAAGAAATGCAAGAAAAGGCAAATTAACAGCATTATGTATCAACATGTGAAAAAATGATATACTGAAAGGCGCAGTCCTTCTGCGTCTATTCGGCTAGCGTCAGTGCTTAGTGGCTAGTGTACTTCCCTCCCTGTGCTTACGATAAGTCAAGCTAGATGCCCTACAGGATGTAGGGTAGTTCGACGATGCCACAGGACGTGGCGTTTTAGTCGAACGTCCTAAAATCTGCTTTCCTTTATCTCGCACAGGTCAGTCCAGTCCATACGCCACTATACAAGCACCTATGCTTTTGCTACTACATAAATTGAGAGGGGGTCACTTCATGTTTCAACGTTTGTCGACAGATACATTTAACTGGATATTGATAATTGGAGTGATTCTTTTTGTAATAGAAGTCGCCTTTTTTCATGGTGGGATGATTTTTTCAGCTTTATTTTCGGGCTTTTTCATCTATATCGGTTGGAAAAAATTCTATCGACTTTGGGGAAAGATTTTTTTCTGGTTCGGGGTGGTTGGCCTAGTCTTTGCTGTCTTAAATATGCTGGCAGTCCGTTTCTTAATTCTGGCAGCTATCGTTTTATTTATCATAAACTACTCCAAGTCAAAGCAGGAATCAGAACAAATAAATCCAAGATTAACGGTAACCGAAGAGATGGAAAGTAAAACTGTTACACAATTGAAGCCATTGTTTAACCATAAAGTTTTCGGGGATCAACGTACGGAAGATACTGCATATCAATGGCGGGATATTAATATTCATGCAGCTTTTGGTGATAGGGTAATTGATTTAAGCAATACTGTTCTTCCTAATGATACTGTAGTGATTTCGCTACGTCATATCATTGGTAATGTTGAAATACACGTTCCTTACGAAGTAGAAGTAAGCGTACATCATAGTGCCGTTTTTGGGCGTGCTCATATTCTTGGAAAGCATCATTGGAAGTTGATGAACCAATCTCTCCTCTATCAGACAGAAGACTATGATACAACTTTTCCACGCGTGAAAATTGTAACGTCAGTACTTTCCGGAGATATTGAGGTGAAGCGGATATGAATCCTATTTCACGTCACGTATTCACCGCAATTTTATTTACCTTGCTAATCACAATAATTATGATTGGGGTTACAATGGCAGCTTTTCCACTCGATAACTGGTCGTTAATAATTGATCGAACGATTTATGATATACCGTTTTTAGTATTTGTGCTTGGAATACCAGTTGTTGCAGGTGCAATTATTGGTGTAACTACTGGATGGTACTGGCGACAACGGCTGCAGCGTGTTTCGAAGCATTTAGATGAAATTGCCAAAGGTCAAAAGCTATCTACCGATGATGAAGCTTATAAAGAGCTTGATAAAATTCAACAATTGATGGAACAAATTCAGGAAAAAATACGAATTCAAACTGAAAATGCACAACGATTGGTTACAGAAAGAGCGAATGAACGAGAAAAGAGTTTACAAGAAGTCGTCGTACAGGAAAGGAATCGATTGGCAAGAGAACTGCATGATTCGGTCAGTCAGCAGCTGTTCGCAGCGTCGATGATGATGTCAGCCATTAATGAATCGAATCCGCCTGATGATGCATCGATCAAACAACAGCTGCAAATGGTCGAGAAGATGATTCATCAGTCACAGCTTGAAATGCGTGCATTACTCCTTCATTTGCGACCTGTTGCACTAAAAGGGAAATCCATACAGGAAGGTGTAGAAGAACTGTTGGTTGAACTTACACAAAAAGTACCAATGGAGATTGACTGGAAAGTAGAAGCACTCACCATTGATAAAGGTGTGGAAGACCAATTATTTCGAATTCTGCAGGAATCTGTTTCAAACACGCTTCGTCATGCAAAAGCGTCTTCATTCCACGTCATGTTAATTGAGCGAGATGAAACTGTAATTATGCGTGTAGTTGATGATGGAATAGGATTTGATATGGAGCAGGTTAAAACCAGTTCATATGGACTTCAGAATATGCGTGAACGTGCTTTTGAAGTAGGCGGTACGCTTAAAATAATCAGTTTGCCAAATGAAGGAACAAGATTGGAAGTAAAAGTCCCAAGCTTTAGAAAAGAAGGTGAAAGTAATGATTAACGTACTGTTTGCTGACGATCATGAGATGGTTAGAATAGGTGTTGCAGCCTACCTGTCAGCTCAACAAGATATTGATGTTATTGCTGAGGCTGGTGATGGTGGAGAGGCAGTTGAATTAGCCCTGGATTTAAGGCCAGATATCATCTTAATGGATTTGGTGATGAAAGAAATGGACGGAATTGAAGCAACAACGAAAATTATTGAGCAATGGCCTGAGGCAAAGATTATTATCGTGACAAGCTTTCTAGATGATGAAAAGGTGTACCCGGCGCTTGAAGCAGGTGCAACAAGTTATATGCTGAAGACCTCAAAGGCAAACGAAATTGCCAAAGCAATCCGTGCAACCTATGATGGCCAATCTATTTTGGAGCCTGAAGTAACGGGGAAAATAATGCACCGAATGCGCGAAAAACCTGTCGATAGCCCGCATGAACAATTAACTGATCGAGAGATGGAAATACTTATGCTTGTTGCACAAGGTAAAACAAATCAGGAGATTGCTGATCAGTTATTTATTGCCTTAAAAACAGTGAAAGTTCATGTTAGTAATGTTTTGGGGAAATTGGAAGTACAAGATCGAACACAAGCAGTTATTTATGCCTTTAAAAATGATTTAGTTTAGTCTTTTTTGGTGAGTATTGCTGCTTTTTAATCTTCGAAGTTGATATAAACTGCGAACTAACTATGGGAGTCCTATTGTAGCATTTAGCGAGGCTCCCTAACGGCGCAGCTGGAATATACTCGCTTTCCGTGGACTCACCACGAGCCTCCTCGCTCGCAAAAAACGCTCACTGTGGGGTCTCTTAGGCTCGCTGTTCCACAGGAGTCTCGCATATTCCAGCTGCTGGTTTAGATGGTCTAGAATCTTGTTTATATCATCACAACATGCATTTATTTTTTGAATATGTGAGCAACCTAGCGGAGGAAATACATGTAGACTCCTGTGGATCGGCTAAAGACGGCCACGTCCTGTGGCCAACGCCGACACTAGAACATCGTGTTCGTCGAGCTGAGGCCTAGATGAGACTACGCAGCGACGTAGGAGCAAGGAGGCTCATCAGCCGCCCACGGAAAGCGAAATGTATTTCCGGAGCGGTTTAATAGCACACAAACTTGATAATAATTAGTTCGCAGTTTTTATCAACTACGTATTAAATCCAACCATAAAAAAATGACCATTCTAACATTCTTACCTGTTATGATTCGTCTTTAAAGTGAAAAGTTCAGGTTAAGTCCCTGGCTTTTTGTAATATCTTTCGACCAAGTTATAAATGGAAACGAGTTCATATAAGATAATTAACTCGGGAGGAAAAGTAGTAGGGTGGCTATCACTGTTTTTAGTTATCTCCTCATTGTCATCCCAGAAAATTTCCGTTAATTGTTTGAGCTGCTTATGATGTTTTGCAGACGTATAATTGGTTTTATTTTGCAATGAATAAGATAGCTCTGATACAGCTTTTAATATGTCAGTTCGTTCTTCTTTTGACCATGAAATAGTTTTCAGCGGTGTATTAATTAGATTATCGATATGATAATGAATGAGCCGTAACCGAAATAGATGATCCTGCGCAGATTGGAACTGAGCTTTTTCCGTTCCAACCAAAGGGTGATATTTAGTTTCTTCTCTTTGGAAACGGATTAATGTTTCTGTTTGATGAATTGTTTTATCCAGCTGGTCAACTTGCTTCTGATCAATAGTCTCAATTTCCTTATCTTTCTCCTCCAAAATATCCCGAAATACTTCTTCTATGACAACCCCTGTTTTTTTTCTGATCTGCTGTATCTTTTGGATAATGTCTTTCGTATAGTCTGGCGGCAAAACAAACATATTGACGGCGGTCGAGACGATTAACCCAGTAGTTGTAGTACCTAATCGGATAAAAAATGATATTAAATAATTGCTATGAATCACCTCAACCATTGCAACAGCGGTAAGTGTTGCAACAAGCAAGCCTGCATGCAATTTAAACTTGAAACATGTAGCAATTGTAAACACAGCTGCAAGTGAATAGGTAAGTGGTGAATTACCAAAAATAGATATAAATAGTACTGCATATGCCGACCCGATTGCAGAGGCAGGAAAACGAATAAGTCCTTTTTTAATTGAGTCTGAAACAGTTGGTTCAATCGTAACAATAGCTGTTATAACGGCAAAAACGGGCGGCCATTCTAATAGAACACAAATCCATGCAGTTATAAAAATTGCCACGCCAGTTTTGACAACCCTGCTGCCAGGGAAATTAAAATGCTTCATATTCTGATTCACTCCAAATTATGATTCATATCATATTCTTCCATAGTTTAGCCAATTTGCAAATCTTTTTTTGCTTTAATTGTAAAACAAAGGCTTTCACTACTGGTTCTCGAAGATTAGTCAATTTTTTTAAAAAAAAGGGTTGCATTTTCTAAATAAAACACATAAACTGTTTTATAACAATTAAATAAAAACTTATCTGTTATATAAAAGAAAGGAGGAAATACATTGAATACCCCAATCTGCCCGGAGTGCGGAAAGCAAATTGACGATCGCAGCTACACATTAGAATGTGATTATTGCCTGTCAAAAAAGGAAGAGTAAATTTTTTTTGGGTATATTGTTATATAACAATATATATAATTAGTTGTTGTATTATAACAAAAAGGATGTGAATAAATGCTGACAAAAAATGAAAAAGTACGGATAAATAATCAATTGGGTAAGAAATTTGATGAAGTCTTAACAGATGATGCTTTAAACTTTATCGCTAAACTTCATATTCACTTTGAAGAAAGACGAAAAAGGTTGTTAGAACTTCGAAACGAGTTACAAAATGGTCAACAGGAATTGGATTTTCTGCCGGAAACAAAAGATATACGAGAAAGCAAATGGACAATTGAACCATTACCAACTGACCTGCTGGACCGGCGGGTTGAGATCACTGGCCCGGTTGATCGGAAAATGGTTATTAATGCACTGAATTCAGGTGCCAAAGCCTTCATGGCAGACTTTGAAGATGCAACATCTCCGACATGGGAAAACGTCGTTAATGGCCAAATTAATTTAAAAGATGCCATTCGTAAAAAGATCGATTTCAAGGGAGATAATGGTAAAGAATACAAGTTAAATGATAGTACAGCTGTATTAATGGTACGTCCACGTGGATGGCACCTTGAAGAACAGAATCTTACAATCAACGGTAAACCGGTTTCTGCTAGTTTAGTAGATTTTGGACTCTATTTTTTTCACAATGCAAGAGAATTGTTAAGTCGTGGGTCTGGCCCTTATTTTTATTTGCCGAAACTTGAAAATCACCTGGAGGCACGTCTTTGGAACGATGTATTTGTCTTTGCACAGAATGAACTTGTTATACCACAAGGTTCAATAAAAGCTACTGTATTAATTGAAACAATAACAGCAGCTTTTGAAATGGATGAAATTTTATATGAATTACGTGAGCATTCAGCAGGGCTTAATTGTGGCAGATGGGATTATATCTTCAGCTTTATTAAGAAGTTCCAAAGGCATCCTGAGGTCCTTTTTCCAGATCGTTCTACTGTAACAATGGATGTTGCATTTATGCGTGCCTATTCCTTACTTGCGATTAAAACTTGTCATAAGCGGAACGCACCGGCAATAGGCGGAATGGCTGCACAGATTCCAGTAAAAAATGACCCAAAGGCAAATGATGCATCATTTCAAAAAGTTCGTGCAGATAAAGAACGTGAAGTAACGGACGGACATGATGGAACGTGGGTTGCACATCCGGGAATGGTTCAGTTTGTAAAAGATATATTTGACAAAGGAATGCCAGAGTCGAATCAAATTTCAAGGAAACGAGAAGATGTAGTTGTTTCACGCGAAAATTTGCTGGAAGTACCTCAAGGAAAAATAACGGAACAAGGAGTGCGAACAAACATAACGGTAGGTATTCAATATATAACAGCTTGGCTTCAGGGACGTGGCGCTGTTCCAATTAATCATTTAATGGAGGATGCTGCCACAGCAGAAATTTCACGTGCCCAATTATGGCAATGGATTCGTCATCCGAAGGGAGTCCTTGAAGATCAGCGGAACGTTACATTGAAAATGATAGACGAAATAGTACAAGAAGAATTTGAAAGTGAAAATTATAAAGAAGCTTCCAGTTTATTCAGGGATCTTATCGCGCGGGATGATTTTGTTGAATTCTTAACAATACCAGCATATCAACAATTAGTGAAAGGGGACATTAATAATGGAAAGTAACCGGGTAGAACAAATTAAACGTGAGTGGGATCAGAATTTACGATGGGTTAATGTTGAACGACCATACAATGCAGAGGATGTCGTTCGTTTGCGTGGGTCAATAGATATTGAACATACGTTAGCGAAAAGAGGGTCAGAAAAATTATGGAATTTGGTGAATAGTAATAGTGGCTATGTGAATGCATTAGGAGCACTGACAGGAAATCAGGCAGTGCAGCAAGTTAAAGCAGGATTGAAAGCTATTTACTTGAGCGGCTGGCAGGTAGCAGCAGATGCTAATATGTCCGGTCAGATGTATCCGGATCAAAGCTTATACCCAGTCAACAGTGTTCCAAATGTAGTACAGCGAATTAATCAGGCATTACAACGTGCAGACCAAATCCATCATGCAGAAGGAGATAATTCGATCGATTGGTTTGCGCCAATTGTAGCAGATGCAGAAGCAGGTTTCGGCGGGCAGTTAAATGTTTATGAACTAATGAAGTCCATGATTGAAGCGGGTGCCTCAGCAGTGCATTTTGAAGACCAGCTTTCATCGGAAAAAAAGTGTGGTCATTTAGGTGGAAAGGTATTGTTACCAACACAGACAGCAGTTCGAAATTTAATTTCAGCACGGTTAGCAGCAGATGTAATGGGAACACCAACTGTAATTATTGCCCGGACAGATGCTAATGCGGCTAATTTAATTACAAGTGATGTTGACCCATATGATGAGCCCTTTTTGACTGGTGAACGGACATCGGAGGGATTTTTCAAAACAAAAGCAGGAATCGATCAGGCGATCGCCCGCGGGTTAGCTTATGCACCATATGCTGATTTAATCTGGTGTGAAACATCAGAACCAAACCTGCAGGAGGCACAAAAATTTGCCGATGCTATTCATGAAAATTATCCTGGTAAACTTTTAGCATATAACTGTTCACCATCCTTTAACTGGAAGCGCAAACTTTCTGAGCAGGAAATGGCGAGTTTCCAGGATGAACTTGCACAGATGGGCTATAAATTTCAATTTGTAACGTTGGCAGGGTTTCACGCACTAAACCATAGCATGTTTGAACTTGCAAGAAAGTACAAAGATAACGGAATGGCAGCATACTCTGAATTGCAGCAAGCTGAATTTTCCAGTGAAGATTTTGGGTACAGTGCCACACGTCATCAGAGGGAAGTTGGTACTGGATATTTTGATGAAGTGGCTCAGGTAATATCTGGTGGAGAATCATCAACTTCAGCGTTAAAGGGGTCAACGGAAGAAGAACAGTTTACTAAATAGAAATTTCAAGGACACTTTCTTCGGGGGGAGTGTCCTTTTTGTGATTGTTTAGAAAGAAGAAATACTTTTTTTCACTGTATAAAACTTGGCTAACTTGGTTATTAGCCAAGTTTTATAATGGAATTTATATCCTAAATCAGGAACTAGATGAGAATCATGGGTATTTTGCAGTATGAAGAACAATAATTACCTTGTTATTAGAAAAGTATTTTCAGTTTAAGGATTGGTTAGTTTGCCTGTTGTTGTGCGTATCGCCTCTTTATTACAAAACACTATAAAAAATGAAATACAATTGTAATATTTCTATTACATTCATGTCATTTTTAGATGATATAATACGAATTACCTAAAAAGATAGATACATAATCTATAATTATTTATCAAATTATTGCAATTTACCCACAAAATCGAGAAATATTTTACATAAAGAAAAACGGAAGCGGGGGAATAGAAAGATGAAAAAAACAATAAGTATAATAGCCACAACAGGTGTGGTTATTTTAGGGAGTACGTTTTTAACTGATTCTGTTTATGCTGAGACGCCGAATAACTCACAATCTGAACGTTCTACAATAAATGCCAATCTATCAAAAGCTGAGGAGAAGATAGCCGATGTAATGATAGAGTTGGAGGATTTAAACGAAAAAATAGACAGTGTTAACAGCGCTCTGGAACAAAATAAGAATAAAATGAATGAAACTGCTGATAAAATTAAAGATACAAAAAATGAGATAGAAACAATTGAACATGAAGTTAACGATTTGGAAGAAGATATTAAGGTACGTAATGAAATTTTGAAAGATCGTATTGTTTCTTATCAAAAAAACGGTGGAGACGTTAACTATCTAGAGGTAATTTTTGGATCTAAAAGTTTTAGTGACTTGATTGGTCGAGTTTCTGCTGTTACAAAAATAGCTGAATCAGACAATAAACTTATGCAACAACAAAAAGAAGATAAGGCAGTTCTAGAAGAAAAAAGAGAATCTGCTGAGAAAAAGCTTGATGAATTAAAGGAAATGAAAAAAGAATTAGAAGGTATGAAAGATACCATCCTTGCACAAAAGGAACAGAATGAAGCAGTTAAAAAGAAGTTAAAAGAAAAAGAACAGAACCTTAGAGCGCTGAAATCGAATTTGCAGGATAAGAAGAGAAGTCTTGTAACAATCAATCGGGAAGTTGATCAGCGTTCAGGAAATGTACATAGCAGTTCAGAGTCATCTTCAAGCTCTAATGGCGGGGATCTGACAACTCTAAGTAAAAGAGAAGAGAAAGTTCCTAGTGGGAGTCTTAGTGAAGTGATGAATGCAGGAATGCCATATCTTGGAACTCCATATGTTTGGGGTGGGGGCTCGCCAAGTGGTTTTGATTGCTCTGGATTTATATCATGGGCATTCGCACAGGCTGGAATTTCAGTACCTTCCAGTACTGCTCAATTGCAATATACTGGCACCAAAGTATCCTATAGTAATATTCAGCCAGGTGATCTAGTATTCTTTAATACTTATAAAACGAATGGTCATGTCGGTATATATTTAGGAAATGGTAAATTCATAGGTTCACAAAATAGTACTGGGCTGGCAATCGCAAGCATGAATAACAGCTATTGGAAAAGTCACTTTGCCGGACATGTACGGCGCGTAAGATAATTTAATATTTTAATATCAAAAAGATCTATCCAAATTGGGTAGATCTTTTTATGCGAGCATATTAGTTACAAAAAGTAAGTATGACTTGTATAATTGTTTGCGGAACTATTAATTAACAGCAGATAGATAAATAGAGGAGGCACACATACCAATGTATGAATTAAAAGAGTATCGGAAAGCATCTCATGATATTGATCCTATCTTTATTAAGAGATGGTCACCAAGGTCATTTTTAAATAAGGAAGTTCCTGAAGATGTATTGAACACAGTTTTTGAGGCAGCAAGATGGGCACCATCAGCGGCAAATGTTCAGCCATGGCGGTTTGTAGTTGCACGTACAGAGGTAGATCATGGAAGGTTTCATTCGTTCATCTTTGATGGTAATGTAGCATGGTGTAAAGATGCACCGGTATTGATAGCTGTTGTTTCTAAAAATGATGCAGAATTTATGGGAGGAGATAATCCTTCACATGCTTTTGACACAGGTGCTGCATGGGGCTACTTAGCCTTGGAGTCAGCTCGAAACGGCTTGGCAACACATGCTATGGGTGGATTTGACAAAGCTAAAGCGAAAGAAGTCCTAAATATACCTGAAAATTATTCGGTTCATGCTATTGTTGCGATTGGTTATCAAGGGGAAAGAGAAGATTTACAACAACAATTACAGGAGCGAGAAAAACCTTCTGACCGTAATGAAATTGATACATTCATTTCGGAGGGAACTTTTGCAGAAAAATTATAACAAGCAAAAAATGGTCTCCAATAGGTGGGGGCCATTTTTCGTCTTCCATTAGCCTTTTATAAAATGTTACTATCCTAAAAGGAGTTGATGTAATTAAAATAAGGCGTTTAGAGTTGTCCATTTCGGGTTAAATTACATATGATATCCCTTAATTTTTCTCCCTTATTTATTATAATCCTATATTACCAAAATACTATCACAAGAAAGGAACAATTATGGAAAAACATACTTATAAAAATCCCGTATTTTTCGTATCTGCAATCTTTGTATCATTATTAGTAATTATCGGTGCTATCATGCCAAAAAAGTTTGGAGAAGTGGCAAGCGACCTATTTTTATTTACAACCATTAATTTTGGTTGGTTTTATTCTCTGGCAGTATTTATCTTTGTTATATTTTTAGTTGGATTGTCGTTCGGCAAATATGGAAAAGTTCGTCTTGGAGACCAGGATTCACGTCCTGAATATCCATTTTTCACTTGGATTGGCATGCTGTTTTCAGCAGGGTTTGGTGCAGGCCTGGTATTTTGGGGTGTTGCCGAACCAATGAGCCATTTCTTTGAAACACCATTTCCGGAGATTGGTGCCCAAACAGAGGAAGCAGCTAGAATTGCAATGGGTTATGCGTTCTTCCATTGGGGTGTTAGTCAGTGGTCGGTGTTTGCAATAGTAGGTTTGGTAATAGCATTCCTGCAGTTTAAAAAAGAAAAGAAAGGTTTGATTTCCACTGCAATCCAACCGGTTGTTGGTAAGAACAAAGGGTTAAGTGGAACCATCGACTCGTTAGCAGTTATTGCGACTGTAATGGGTGTGGCAACCTCGCTGGGACTTGGTATTATGCAAATGAATGGCGGATTGAAGAGTGTATTTGATGTCCCAAATTCGATTTGGGTACAAATGGCAATTGCAGGAGTCATGCTTGTTACCTACTTAATTTCATCAAGTACGGGGTTAAATAAGGGGATTAAATGGCTGAGTAATTTAAATTTGGCTTTATGTCTAGTATTACTAGCTTTTGTTTTTGCTGTCGGACCTACCGTTTTTATCCTGAATACGTTTGTATTAGGTCTGGGTGATTACATAACAAATTTTGTTCGGTATAGTCTGCGCTTAACACCATATTCAGGAGAAACTTGGATTCGGGAATGGACAGTATTCTATTGGGCATGGTCAACAGCATGGTCACCATTTGTAGGTGCGTTCGTTGCACGGGTGTCAAAAGGCAGAACAATTCGCGAATTTGTGTTCGGTGTACTGGTGGTCCCACCACTAATTGCATGCCTGTGGATAGCAGCCCTTGGCGGCACAGCGATTCATAGTGATTTATTTAATGGAACGAAAATTGCTGAAGCTGTAAACGCGGATATGACTGTTGCATTATTTGAAGCATTTGGTAATTTACCTTTAGCAACTATTTTGTCGTTGCTGTCGATATTCCTAATTTTTACATTCCTAGTTACATCTGCAGATTCAGCAACATATATTCTAGGTAGTATGACGTCAAAAGGCAGCTTGAACCCAGCACTGACTGTGAAAATAATTTGGGGAGTGCTTATTACTGCTATAGCTGTTGTGCTATTACTTGCAGGTGGAGGTGGTTTGGATGCCCTACAAACAGCATCTCTAGTATCCGCACTGCCATTCACGATTATTTTGCTCATAATTGTTGGAGCGTTTATTAAAATGATAAAGAAGGAACCAGTACCTAAGGATAATGATAAATAGAAATCGGAGCAGCTAAGAGAAATTTTCTTTTAGCTGCTTATTGTTAACTAGCATAATACTTTGTAATCGTAAAAGTTGTTAATCCAATCATGGTAACCATTAAGCTTGAGAAAATAATAGTTGTCTCCTGAATGACAGTCCAGCCAAACAGTATAACAATACAGTCAATAATAAAGATAATGATCCCAACATTGAGTGAGGTTGACTTTGCAATCATTAATGCTAAAAGATCAACGCCGCCAGTACTGGTTTTAGTTAATAGCATTATTCCGATACCGGTTCCAATCAGAAAACCTCCGGTAATTGCGCTAACTAATATTGGGGCAGTATGCCATGTCGATAAGGGGTGAAAATAATCAATAAGTAGTGAAGTCACCAATAAACCGTGTAATCCATTATAAAAGTAGGAGCGAAAATGAAACCAGGCATAAATATATAATGGCAGACTCAATACAATAATTGTTAAGCCCGGTTTTAGCCCAAGTGTGTATTTGGCAATAAGACCCAATCCAATTATTCCGCCATCTACTAAATGGTGTGGAATAGCAAAATAATTAATACCGATTGCAATGAAAAAACCACCGAATAAGATAGATATTATTTTTTTTAGCATATACGAATTTCACCACATATCTTGTCCATATTTATCCTTATGAAAAGGTATGTATCAATTAAGTAATTTATCCGTAAAACGTGAGGGGATTTTCAATGGCAATTATAAATTTACTATTAGTGGCTATTTTAATTTTGTTGACTGCGTTTTTTGTAGCAACTGAGTTTGCTATTGTAAAAGTGCGTAAAACACGTGTTGATCACCTTATTGAAGAAGGAAATAGGAAAGCTATGCATGCAAGGAAACTGATTGATAATCTGGATGCTTATTTATCTGCATGTCAATTAGGGATAACTGTTACAGCGTTGGGTATTGGATGGCTTGGCGAACCTGCTGTAGCTAGTCTTTTGCAGCCGGTTTTAGATAAAATAGAAATAAATTCGGCAGTTTCTCATGGTATATCAATTGCAATTGCCTTTTTCATTATTACTTTTTTACATGTAGTTGTAGGGGAATTAGCACCAAAGACTATTGCTATACAGAAGGCAGAAGCGGTGACATTATCTTTGGCAAGACCACTTATTTTCTTTTATAAAATTATGTATCCGTTTATTTGGTCATTAAATGGATCTGCCAGGTTTCTCACACGATTGATAGGTTTTAAATCGATCAATGAACAGGAGGTCGCACACTCTGAGGAAGAATTGCGGTTAATTATGTCTGAAAGCTACAAGAGTGGTGAAATTAATCAATCGGAAATGCGGTATGTAAACAATATCTTTGAGTTTGATGAACGTCTGTCCAAAGAAATTATGATACCGCGTACCGAAATGATTTGTTTTTTTAAAGAAGATAGCTTCGATGAAAATATTGAGGTAATACAGGAAGGGCAATACACTAGGTATCCTGTAGCAGATAGAGATAAGGACCACATTGTTGGGTTAGTGAACTTGAAGGAGATATTCACTGGACACATTAATCACAAACATGATTCAATTGAAAAGTTCATTCGTCCGGTAATTCATGTATCTGAAGTCACACCAATTAAACAAGTATTGGTTAAAATGCAAAAAGAACGTATTCATATGGCAATTGTAATTGACGAGTATGGAGGAACTGCTGGACTTTTAACAGTGGAAGATATCCTTGAAGAAATCGTTGGTGAAATACGTGATGAATTTGATGTCAACGAAAAACCAATGATTGAAAAAGTAAATGAAAATACGTCAATTGTTGCAGGAAAAGTCCTGCTGGATGAAATTAATGCCTATTTTGGGACAGATCTGAAGGACGATGAGGTCGACACAATCGGCGGCTGGATCATAACACATAACGTAGATGCGGAAAAGGGGACAGTTGTTGAAGAGGAAGGGTATAAGTTTATTGTTGAAGAGATTGATGGTTACCAGATAAAAAAGGTAAAAATAACGAAAAATTAGCTTACCTTACCTTTTACGTTTTGCATCTAGCTTGTTATAATGTGAGTAATTGTATAAAAGTTTTCTAGGGTTCCGCAATCCGCAATTAAGATTGGTCTGGTCCGAGAGAAAACGCACGATGAACGTGTACACGGAGGGACAAAATCCCGGGAGGATATCTTATCGATGGATATTTTCCTGGGATTTTTTTGGAGGTGTTAAGTGAAATGAATCGAAGCTGGAATATTGTATTATTGGCTGGACTCTTTGAGATAGGATGGGTAATCGGCTTAAAGCATGCGTCGAGTGTGGGAACATGGGTGCTGACTGCCTTTAGTATTTATTTGAGTATGCATTTATTAATTATTGCTTCGAGAAAGCTTTCGGTAGGTACGGCATATGCAGTTTTTACCGGAATGGGTACTGCTGGGACAGTTATCTTAGAAATCGTGTTGTTTGGTGAGCCGTTTAATTTAGTGAAAATTTTATTGATTATACTATTGCTTTCTGGTGTTATCGGACTTAAAACAATTACCACTGAGCAAGAAGGGGAGCGTGTATAATGGGCTGGATTTATTTACTGATTGCTGGATTTGGCGAAGTGGCAGGAGTAATGGGAATTAATATGGTCAATAAAAAGAAGAGCGTTTCTTCGTTTGGGTGGTTGTTTGGCGGATTTGTGGTAAGCTTTATCTTTTTGACAATTGCAATGGATTCTATTCCAATGAGTACTGCATATGCAATTTGGACCGGAATCGGTACGGTTGGAAGTGCTATAATTGGAATGATTTTATATGGCGAATCAAGAGATTGGCGCAGGCTATTATTTATAAGCATGGTTCTCTCAGCAGCAGTTGGATTGAAACTGACTTCTTAGTATGTTTAACTTTTTCTGATATCGGATACACGTAAATTAAGGAATTGAAAGGAGTGCCGATATCTAATGAATCTTAACGAGCAAATTAAACAACTGGAGAATGTTAGAAAAGACGGTGCGAACAAGGTGTTTTCCATGTATCTTAATACAGACCCTTCTGACCCGGAGCAACAGGCGGGAGAGTGGAAAATACATCTGAAAAATGGTCTGCGGAATTTTGAAAGCTATTTGGAAGAAGATGATAACAAGGAAGAACTTAAGAATTTTCAACTGATAAAGCAAAAGGTTGAAAAGTACGTGCATGCTAATGAACAGCACTTTAGAAAGGGCATTGTCTTATTTGCAACTGCTGATGAAGATGTCTGGTATGCAGCACGTGTTCAAATGCGATTGAAAACGGAATTTTTCTGGGAAGAAACAGCAAAAATTGAACAACTTAAAGAACTAAAGGATAACTTTCCGAAATCCGGAATTATCCTTGTACAGCAAAATCAAATAAAAGTAATGGAAACGCACCTTAATGAAATAGAGGATACAATCTACTACGAACTTGATATTAATACAGATGATTGGCGGCAATTTTCAGGTCCACATAAAGCAGATGCATCCATGGGATCTGGTGGTAAAAGTCTGCAGCAGGAAAATTTCAGGGATCGATATGAAGCAAATAAACAACGTTGGTATAAAAGTATTGCACCAAAATTAGACAAGAAAGCAAAAGACCATGGGTGGGAGAAGATTTATGTTGTAGGTGAATCTGACGCATCACACGAGCTAGAAGACCAGATGAACAAGTCAGTTGATCAAGTTATTCATAAAAATATGCTTGACCATGATGAAGAAAAGGTTCTGGAAGAAGTATTTGGCTAAGTCGAAGTAGGTTAAAATTACAGAGTGAGTGCGGGTAGAAACATCAACAGAACAGCGTGAACATCGACAGATAATACGAAATAAGTCGTATCCATATTCTTTTTCAGAGATAAATCGATGATTATAAAAAGAGGCTGGGACATAACTAGAATTTCTACCTTAAAGACGAATAATAACAGGATAAGTTGTTTGGATCGTTCATTTTCAATGGCTAAATCTAATATGTAATTGATATAAACCTCGACATAGTGAAGATATTTTATTATTCTAATGATAGTTGAGTGCTTAAATTCGTTCCGGCAGAATACTTCGCTTTCCATGGGCACGACCTCAGCCTCCTTGCCCCGGCAA
>NZ_JBHFQH010000021.1:0-53406 GCF_041949995.1 Virgibacillus sp. JSM 102003 | reverse complement strand
CAACAATTAATTTACATATATGCTCTTTAAATTCCCGTTCTTTCCATTCTCCCATAATAAACACGTCCTTTTTTAAAATTATACACGATTCTCATTTTGACGTGTCCATTAAAAAGACTAACTTTAACTTAAGCCATAATCATGTGAACTCGAGCCGATTTTGTGACAACTTGAGCCAATGTGGTGCTAGCGCTCGAAATTACGGATCGACCGTTCGATATTGTGAACATTGGCGAAATCACTGTGAATAACGGCAAAAACGCCATATTCTTAGTTATTTCGTCAGCATACGTCCGATAACCAAACGCTGAACTTCATTTGTTCCTTCGTAGATTTGTGTAATTTTCGCGTCACGCATATAGCGTTCTACTGGATAATCTTTTGTGTAGCCATAGCCGCCGAATACCTGAACGGCCTCGACCGTTATGCGCATTGCTGCATCTCCGGCAAAAAGTTTTGACATAGCAGATGCTTTTCCATAGGGTTGCCCCTCTGATTCCAGCCATGCAGCCTGATAGGTTAATAGACGGGAAGCCTCGATTTCTGTTGCCATATCCGCTAACTTAAATGATATGCCTTGGTTCGCTGCAATTGGCTTGCCAAACTGTTCGCGTTCTTTTGCATAATCAACCGATGCATCCAATGCACCCTGGGCGATTCCCAGTGCCTGTGCCGCGATTCCATTACGACCACCGTCAAGTGTAGTCATCGCAATTTTGAATCCATCTCCTTCAGCACCCAGCATATTTTCTTTCGGAATACGACAGTTTTCAAAAATAAGTTCGGTAGTTGGTGATGAACGAATTCCGAGCTTCTTCTCTTTTTTACCGAAAGTGAATCCTTCTGTTCCTTTTTCAACGATGAAGGCACTAATCCCTTTATGCTTAGCATCAGTATCTGTTTTTGCAAAAACAATATAGATATCTGCAACTCCACCGTTGGTAATCCACACTTTGTTACCATTTAGAACGTAATGGTCACCGTCTTCTTTTGCCACGGTTTTCATGGATACAACGTCACTTCCAGCACCTGGTTCAGATAATGCGTAGGCACCTAACGCTTCACCGGTTGCCAAGCGATAGAGGAATGTTTTCTTTTGCTCTTCATTTCCGTATTTATAAATTGGCCAGCTTGCAAGCGATAGATGTGCTGATAATGTAACACCTGTTGATGCACAAACACGTGATAGCTCCTCAACAGCAATTACATAGCTCACATAGTCAGCCCCGATTCCACCGTATTCTTCCGGCCATGGAATTCCTGTCAGGCCAAGCTCAGCCATTTTATCGAAAATATCACGGTCAAAGCGCTCTTCTTCATCACGCTCAGCAGCAGTTGGTTCCACATCTTTTTTTGCAAAATCTCGGACCATCTTACGCAGCATTTCTTGTTCATCTGTTAGTTGAAAATTCATAATCTGTTGTCCTCCTTAGTCTTTTAAAAGGTTTTTGGCTATTACAATATGCTGTATTTCGTTTGTTCCTTCATAGATTTCGGTTACTTTGGCATCACGGAATAAGCGCTCTACCGGATAATCCTCGGTAAACCCATATCCACCATACACCTGAACAGCTTCGATCGCAGCTTTCCTTGCAGTTTTGGATGCATACATTTTCGCCATTGATGCTTCCTTGTTACACGGCACGTTGCGTTCTACTAGTGATGCAACGTTATAGACTAATAGTTTTGCTGCCTCGACTTCTGTTGCCATATCAGCTATTTTAAATGATATACCCTGATTTTTCGAGATTGGCTTACCGAATTGTTCACGTTCTTTTGCATATGCGGTTGCATGCTCGACTGCCGCTTCACCAATTCCTAATGCTTGCGCAGCAATTCCAATGCGCCCGACATTCAGGTTCGCCATAGCGATTCTAAAGCCATCACCTTCATTGCCAAGAAGCTGTTCTTTTGGAACGACACAATTGTCAAAACTTAGTGGCACCGTACTTGATCCATGCAGACCCATTTTTTTCTCTGCTTTACCAATTTCAAACCCCGGTGTATCCTTTTCAATTATAAACGCACTGACACCTTTCGCGCCTGCTTCATCACTTGTACGGGCAAACGTAATAAATGTGTCAGCCGCTCCGCCATTTGTAATAAACATCTTTGAACCATTTAAAATATAGTTATCGCCATCTTTTTTTGCTCGTGTTTTCAGGTTTGCAACGTCAGACCCTGCACCTGGTTCGGTAACAGCAAAAGCGCCAAGAAACTCGCCTGATGCCAATTTCGGCAGATAGTATATCTTTTGTTCGTCATTTCCAAAATATAAAATTGGATTTGTACCAACAGATGTGTGTACTGATAAAATAACTCCGATTGTTGCACTGACCTTTGAAAGCTCGTTAATAGCGATAATATAGGATGTATAATTCATCCCGGCACCACCGTACTCTTCCGGAATTGGAATCCCCATCAATCCAAGCTCACCCATTCTTTGGATAATTTCTTTTGGAAAACGGTCCTCTTGTTCCATTCTCTCAATTTCCGGCTGTACTTCTTTTTGGGCAAAATCCTGAACCATTTTGCGCATCATTTCCTGTTCGTCGGAAAAATTAAGATTCATTCTAAATGCCCCCCTTCCTGTCTTTCTTGGTAGTTTTTAATATTGATAAAATCCTCTTCCTGATTTCTTACCTAACCAGCCTGCTTTTACATATTTTCTAAGTAATGGACATGGACGGTATTTGCTATCGCCATATCCTTCATGCAACACTTCCATAATATACAGACATGTATCAAGTCCGATAAAGTCTGCCAGTGTTAATGGCCCCATCGGATGATTCATACCGAGTTTCATTACTGTATCTATATCCTCTACCGACGCTACTCCTTCATGTAATGAAAAGATCGCCTCATTAATCATCGGCATAAGAATACGGTTTGCAGCAAAGCCTGGTGAGTCGTTTACTTCTACTGGGCTTTTTGATAGTTTGTTCGTCATATCCTCAATTGCCTGATAGGTTTCGTCGCTTGTCTGTAATCCACGGATAATTTCAACAAGCTTCATCACCGGAACAGGGTTCATAAAATGCATCCCGATAACCTGGTCCGGACGGTTTGTTGCTGCTGCAATCTCGGTAATTGGCAGTGATGATGTGTTTGTAGCCAGGATTGCATGTTTTGGGGCAATTGTATCAAGCTCACCGAATACTTTCGTTTTCACATCCATGTTTTCAACAATTGCTTCAATTACGAAATCACGTGATTGTGCATCCTGCAAATCAGAGGATGGTGTTAGCCTGTTTAGTGTTTCCGTTTTATCTGATTCACTGATTCGTTCTTTATCTACTGCCCGTGTTAAGAGCTTTTCAATGTTACTCATGCCTTTTTCGAGCGCTTCTTTGTTCATATCATTTAACAGGACGTCAAATCCTGATTGTGCAAAGACCTGAGCAATTCCTGCGCCCATCTGTCCTGCACCGATTACCATAACTTTATTAAATGCCATGATGTAGGTCCCTCCTTGTTTGATTTAATTGTGACCTTGAGCCGGGAAGTTGTGAACTTGAGCCGAATTTGTGACAGTTTGAGCCGATTTCGTGTGAACTTAAGCCAAATGTGTGTCCGTTTGAGCCAAACACCCTACTATTGCTTCGGTACTTCAATCAGCATTGCGTCACCTTGACCGCCGCCACTGCAAATTGCTGCAATTCCGATCCCGCCGCCTTTACGTTTCAGTTCATGGATTAATGTCAAAATAATCCGTGCACCACTTGCGCCGATTGGATGACCAAGGGCTACTGCTCCGCCATTTACATTCACTTTTTCCGGATCGATGCCTGCGATTTTGCCACTCGCCAGTGAAACAGCTGCGAAAGCTTCGTTAATTTCAAATAAGTCTATGTCATCTTTAGAATAGCCCGTTTTTTCTAGCAGTTTGTTAATAACAAGTCCTGGCGTTTGCGGGAAATCTTTTGCTTCAACGGCAACTTCCGCGTGACCAAGTACAGTTGCCATCGGAGTTTTCCCAAGTTGTTCAGCCTTTTCATCTGACATAACAACAAATGCGCATGCACCATCATTCACACCTGGTGCGTTGCCAGCGGTAATTGTTCCGTCTTTATCAAACGCCGGGCGTAAACTAGCCAGGCGCTCCACACTAGTATCTTTACGTGGTGCTTCATCCGTATCAACAACAATTGGATCACCTTTACGTTGCGGCACTTCCACCGATACGATTTCATCTGCAAATTTTCCATCCTCAATTGCTTTCACTGCACGTTGATGACTGCGGTATGACCACTCATCCTGTGCTTCTCTCGTCAAATTGTATTCGTCAGCTGTGCTGTTTCCGTAATTACCCATGTGCACACCTTCGAAAGAGCATGTCAGCCCATCATGAACCATCATATCTTTCACTTTTTTGTCTCCCATACGGTTACCCCAGCGAGCATCCGGGAGGAAATATGGTGCGTTACTCATGCTTTCCATGCCACCAGCAACAATTACATCCTCATCACCAAGACGAATCAGCTGATCAGCAAGCGTTACACTGCGTAACCCAGATGCACAAACTTTGTTGATTGTTTCTGTTTTAACATTCCAGGGAATTCCTGCTTCTCTTGCTGCCTGCCGTGAAGGGATTTGCCCTTGACCTCCTTGCAACACGCTTCCCATAATTACTTCATCGATCTCTTTTTCATCAAGACCTGCACGGTTTAATGATTCCCGAATTGCTTTTCCACCGAGCTGTGATGCTGTGAATGGCTTTAAGCCTCCTCCAAATTTACCAAATGGTGTTCTAGCTCCAGATACGATAACTGTTTTTCGCATACTCTCAACATCCTTTCAAAGATTTAATTTGATAACGCTTTCTAAATTAATGATTAAAAAACAGAATGCTCTTGCAATGCCCTGATTTATAATTCGATTGAACGCTCGCTCAATCTGTTGCCGAAAAAGTAGAGGGGCGTCGATACCCCTCTATTATTCAGGCAGTTAAGAAAGCAAAATACGCTTTCATAAGAATCCCTTTAACGAATGCCTAGTTTTCTAAGCTGTTTTTGCTTCGTCTTCAACAAATACGGACAATGCGAGAATTTCTGCTACATCCAATGTGCTGATATCTTCATCAACTTCTTTGGCTTTTGTACCATCACTTAACATTGTCAGACAGAATGGACAAGCGCTGGAGATCATGGTTGATTGTGTTTCCATTGCCTGTTCTGTACGTGCAACGTTGATGCGGTTACCAGTTGTTTCCTCCGTCCACATCAGACCACCGCCAGCACCACAGCACATGCCATTTTCTTTACTACGCTGCATTTCCACCAATTCAAGACCTGGAATTGATTTCAAAATTTCACGCGGCGGGTCATAAACACCGTTATATCTTCCCAGATAACATGAGTCATGATATGTTAGCTTTTGGTTGATTTCACGTTTTGGTTCAAGCTTGCCATTCATCACCATGTCATAGAGCATTTGTGTGTGGTGATAAACTTCTGCTTCAAAACCGAAATCAGGGTATTCATTTTTGAAAATATTATAGGCGTGTGGATCGATTGTTACGATCTTCGTCACACCATTCTTCTCAAATTCTTTAATATTTTTCTCAGCAATTTCCTGGAATAGGAATTCATTACCGATACGGCGAGCCGTATCACCAGAGTTTGTTTCCTTATTACCTAAAATTGCAAAACTGATTCCCGCCTGATTCATTAGCTTAGCAAACGCCAGTGCGATTTTTTGGCTTCGGTTGTCAAACGAGCCCATGGAACTTACCCAGAAAAGGTATTCGAATTCTTTATCTTCTTTTTTCAATTCCTTTACTGTAGGAATGTATGCTTCTTCATCAAGCTCACGCCATTTGATGCGATCCTTCTTCGATAGTCCCCATGGATTACCTTGACGTTCTATGTTCATAACCGCACGTTGAGCATCCGGATCCATTGTACCTTCTGTCATAACTAGGTAACGGCGCATATCAATGATTGTTCCAACATGCTCGTTATTTACCGGACAAGCATCTTCACAGTTACGACATGTTGTACAGCCAGCAAGTTCTTCCTGTGTAATAACATCGCCGATCAGGCTTGCACTTTCCATGCCTGCTGCTGCTTCATTTGAACCGGCACTTGCTGCTTGATTCCCATTGGTATTTGAAAATGCATAAGAGGGAACCCAAGGTGAATTACCTGTGACAGCTGCACCTTTTTCCGTTAAGTGATCACGAACTTTAATCATGATATCCATCGGTGACAGCATTTTACCTGTTCCGGATGCCGGACATACATCTGTACAACGTCCGCACTCAACACATGCATAAAAGTCGATCATCTGATGCTGTTCAAAATCTTCTACTTTTCCAACACCGAATGAAATTTCATCTTCGTTTTCTTCTTCATCAATGTCGAAGTCTATTTTTTTCAGCTTCCCTGGAACACGCTTGCTTAAAAATACGTTAATTGGAGCTGCAATTAAGTGTGCGTGTTTAGATTGTGGTACATAAACAAGGAAAGATAGTATTGTGATCGTATGAATCCACCAAAATACGTAGAATAGTACCATAGCAGCCGCTTGCGGCATCCAGCCAAATGCTGCTGCTACTAAACTAGCAATAGGCTCGGTCCATGTTAGTCCTTCACCATGCCAGATTAAGGCCATACCGTTCCCTGCTAAAACAGATACCATTAATGTTCCAATAAATATAAGAACAAGTCCTGCTTTAAAACCACGCTTCAGACGCACAAGTTTCTCGACATAACGACGGTGAAACGCCCATGCAACAGCAACAAGTATCATCAACGTTACAAGTTCCTGGAAAAATGTAAATCCTTCATATAATGGCCCAAACGGTAAATGACTGCCTGGTGCCAATCCTCTTATAAACATATCAATCGCACCAAATTGTACGAGTAAAAACCCATAGAACATCATTACGTGAATGGTCCCGGATTTTTTATCCTTCAATAGTTTCGATTGACCAAAAACGATTTTTCCTATACGGCGGAAACGTTCCTTAAAATCACGATCAAACTCAGACTTCTTACCGAGTTTAATATAGGATATGCGTGTAGCTACTACTCTAGCGAATAAATATAAACCATAGATGACGATTGCTATAAATGCTAGCAAATTTATCAATAAAAATGTGTCCATCATCCGCTCCCCCTTTTGTCTTAGTATAACGAAAAATGATAGCGATTGCATTAATTATAAAAAATTATAGATGCGCACCCCTACTATTTTTTAAGTTTAGTATACTAATACTTTATATGTGAATGATCATTCAGTCAACTCATTTTTAGGGAGTTGTGACAATTGTCATAATTAACTTGCTGCTATAAAAATAATATGACAGCTAATGCCACTTTTTTAGATTCAGAAACGATTGTAGTTATTGAAACATGCACCCATTCCTATTATGTCACACAAATTCATTGCCAAGGAGCATTTTTTTCAAGGGAAAAGTATCGTTTTTGATTTCTAAGGATGTTAGCGGACAGCAGTGCTTCTATCTGTGACAAAATGAGGTGATATAAGGTTTAGGCGGACACCAGAGCCCTTATTGAGGTAATCTATTACCATTTTCGGATGATTTTCAATGAATAAGGTATCCTGTGTCCGAAAATATTGTCAAATAGCATATCTTATCGAAATAAGAGCTTGTGTGTCCGCTAAAGTAGTTGTTTCTTAATCTGGCTTCTTCGGCAGCTTCAGCAAAACTTTTTTGAAAATTCACTTAGGGTTGAGGTTCAACTCGAATTTACATTTAAAAAACTTGCAGAGGCCATAACCCCTGCAAGCTGCTTACATTTTTTCCGGTGCTGATACACCTAGGATTTGTAATCCATTTGCAATTGTAATCCGTACTGCTTTCATTAATGCAATACGTGCTTTTGTCATTTCTGGTTCATCCTGGTTCAAGACTTTTTCTGCATTGTAAAAACTGTGCAGCAGTGTTGCAAGGTCAAACACATATTGCGTTACTTTGTGTGGTGTGTGTTTTTCAGCAGCTTCTGCAATCATTTTTGGAAACTCACCCAGTTTTTTGAGTAAGTCAATTTCTTTTTCAGCAGTTAACAGTTCTGCATTAAACTTTTCATCATTCGCGAGTCCTTTTTCTTCTGCCTGTTTCAGCATTGTACAGATTCTTGCGTGGGCATACTGAACATAGTAGACAGGATTATCATTCGATTCGGAACGTGCAAGATCCATATCAAAGTCAAGCTGTGAGTCGTTTGAACGCATCACGAAATAATACCGGACAGCATCAACGCCAACTTCTTCCATTAATTCACGCAACGCAACTGCCTTGCCTGTTCGCTTACTCATGCGAATCTTTTCGCCGCCTTCAAACAGGCTTACCATTTGAATGACTTTTACATCGAACTTCTCAACCGGATAGCCAAGTGCTTCAATTGCTGAACGCATCCGGGCAATATAGCCATGGTGATCAGATCCCCAAACATTGATAATTTGGTCAAAGCCACGTTCTATCTTATTTTTGTGGTAGGCAATATCAGGTGTCAGATACGTATAGCTGCCATCCTGTTTAATTAGCACTCGGTCCTTATCGTCACCAAAGTCCGTTGAACGGAACCATGTTGCTCCATCCTGCTCATAAACATAGTTACTATCCTTTAAGGTTTGGACTGCTTCCGTTACTTTGTTGTTATCATATAATGATTGCTCGGAAAACCAGTTATCAAAATAGACGCCAAAATCGTTCAGGTCTTTTTTCAGTTTATCAAGCTCATATGTTAAACCATACTCTTTAAAAAATTTCACTCGTTCCGTTTTATCTGCATCGGCCCATTTATCGCCATATTCAGTGGCTAATTGTTTGCCGATACCAACTAGATCTTCACCATGATAGCCGCCCTCAGGCATTTCTGCATCATGACCCAGCGCCTGCAAATACCGCGCCTGAATGGATAATGCCATGTTATCAATCTGATTTCCGGCATCGTTAATGTAATATTCCCGCTCAACATTATAGCCTGCTGCATCCAGGACATTGCAGAATACATCACCAAATGCTGCACCACGGGCATGTCCAAGGTGCAAATCACCGGTTGGGTTTACGGAAACAAACTCAACCTGAACTTTTTTACCCTGCCCTGCTTGCGTTTGTCCATATGTTTTACCAGCTTTCAATATCGTTGGGACAAGTTCACCTAGATAATCATTTTTCATGAAAAAATTAATAAAACCTGGCCCAGCAATTTCCACTCTTTCAATTTTTGCTTTTGATTGATCAATATTTGCCACGATATCATCCGCTATCTGACGTGGTGCTTTTTTGGCGACCCGTGCCAGCTGCATCGCGATGTTTGTAGCAAAGTCACCATGGGCCTTGTCCTTTGGTTTTTCTAAAATAACGGATGGCAATTCATTTTCCGTTGCGAGGTTCGCATTAAGGACAGAAGCAGCGATTTCCTGCTTTAATACATCCTCTGTTTGTGCCAAAACGTTCATTGGGAGTCCTCCTCTTTAATTGATAGTGTTATTTGTTGCTTACGTTCTTCCTGTCCATTCAGCTTCACTGTATAGTCGAGTTTTAACAAGCCATTTTGCTGATCGGCAAGCTCTTGGTATTGCATCGAATTTGTAAAAGTTTCCATATGTATATGACCATATTCATGCTGGAATACATTTTCCGATGTTTGTCTTAAACGGAATTGCTGATGCATTTTAACTGACCCTATTCGCTTAATACTAACCTTATCAGCATGAATCGTTATCAGATTATTAATTAATGATCCGTCGTCCGCCTTCTCCTTAAAGGTAAGTACATCTATATTATCTTTTTTATACAAATTCCCATTTTCTTTAACAGTATTGTATTCTGTCTGCCCATCATCGTTAATAACTGTCTGAAGTTCAATCGAAACCTCTTTTGGTTCTGAATTCATCAAATCGCTCCTGCTTTATATAATTTCCTATTATAGCGATAATTGTATGCATTTATCAACACAAAGTAGTTATTTAACCATTACCACTATATATCACTCATGATTCTACGTTTATTTCTGGTTATCTTTTCCCATAATGGAAGTAATGAAATTTTACTGGAGATAAAAGCCTATGAGAAAACTTTTCCGATTGAAAAAAAGCCAGCTTATTCTACTAATTCCTATTAGCATGTTCATCCTTGGGGTCGTGTGCCTTGCAGGGGTTTATTTGGTAAGCTTTTTGCTCGGTCCCCCGAAGCTTACAATCGATCAAAATACAATTTATTATAGCATAAATGAAGAAGTGATTGGCGAGGAACGCGGTACCGAAAATCGGTACTGGGTGGATTTGGAAGAAATGTCTCCTCAATTAATTAATGCAACTTTAGCAATCGAGGATCAGCATTTCTATGACCATAATGGATTTGATTTAAAGCGGATTGCCGGCGCGGTATTATCAGATTTAAAGAGCTTTTCATTAAAGGAAGGTGCGAGTACACTCACACAGCAATATGCCAGGAATTTATATTTGACCCACGAAAAAACATGGTCCCGTAAACTGAAGGAAGCCTTTCATACAGTAAGGATTGAAATGTACTATTCCAAAAATGAAATTCTGGAGGGCTATTTAAATACGATTTACTATGGTCATGGCGCACACGGTATTGAAGCAGCCAGTAGGTATTTTTTCAACAAATCTGCTAAAGATTTATCATTAGCTGAAGCTTCAATGCTGGCAGCAATTCCAAAAGGCCCTACTTACTATTCTCCGCTTAATGACCGGGATAATGCTGAAGATCGGCAAAAACGAATTCTAAGGCTAATGCAAAATGATGGTGACATAACAGAACAGGAGTATTTTCTAGCCAGTCGGGAAAACCTTGGATTCACAGAACAGGAAGAACGGGAAAAGATTGCAGCAGCTCCTTATTTTCAGGATACTGTTTTACTAGAGGCTGGTGATATTCTAAACGTGGAATCTGACTTGGTTCGGTCAGGCGGATATGAAATTCATACGACATTGGATGTTGACTTGCAGCAAGAGCTAAAACGCAGCGCTAAAAATGTTATTCAACCTGAAAGCAAAATAAATATCGGTGCAATGGCTATGGACCCAGCTACAGGAGGTATTCGAGCTCTTGTAGGTGGAAGGAATTATCAAAAAAGCCAGTTTAACCGTGCAGTCAGCGCAAAACGGATGCCTGGATCAGCCTTTAAGCCATTTTTATATTACGCCGCCTTAAATAATGGCTTTACACCAAGCACCATGTTAATGAGTAAACCAACAGCATTTGAACTTGAGGATGGAAAGGTATATCAGCCGAGCAACTATAATGGGTATTATGCCAATGAGGAAATATCCTTAGCTCAGGCAATAGCTTTATCCGATAACGTTTATGCCGTAAGAACGAATCTGTTCCTTGGTGCCAAAACACTTGTTGATACGGCTAAAAAAGTTGGAATAGACGGCGACTTACCTGCTGTACCGTCCTTGGCGCTTGGAACTGCTGCGGTATCTGTTGAGGATATGGTGACCGGATATGGCACGATAGCTAATGGCGGCAATCAGATAGAAGGACATACTATCACAAAGATTATTGATCGTCATGGAAATACAGTATTTAAAAGAAATCAAAAAGAAGGTAAACAAGTGCTCGACCCTAAATCCGCATTTATATTAACTCATTTAATGACTGGGATGTTTGACCGGTCACTGGATGACTATATGGCGGTGACGGGATCATCAATTGCCAATCAATTGAGTCGTACTTATGCTGGAAAATCTGGGACAACGAACACGGACAGCTGGATGATCGGATACAGCCCTTCACTTGTTGCAGGAATCTGGACAGGATACGACAATAACGACCCTATGGTAAAAACCGAAGAAGTCCGCTATGCCAAAGATGTTTGGGCAAAATTTATGGAAGCTGCTCACGAGGAAAAGCCATTAACAAGGTTCACTGCTCCATCAGGTGTTGTAGGAATACCAATTGATCCTGCTTCAGGCGAGCGGGCGACAACATACTGCGACACAAGCCGTGTCATGTACTTTGAAAAAGGAACAGAACCAGCAAAATATTGCTCAGTCCACCTGCCCGACGGCAAAACGGAAGAAAACAAAAAACAAAAAGGATTGCTCCAAGAATGGTTTGATAAACTATTTTAGTCGGAAGGTTCCCGGGTGGTGCCTGTCCCGGGTGGTGCCTGTCACTTCCCGCTTTATGTCAAACTTTGTCGAGCGCGACCACACGAAAATAAAAGAAGCTGACTCCTGTAAGGTCCATCTTACGTTTGGAGTCAGCTTCTTTTTTGTCCTAGCAATACATGAGTTAGCCCATGTATATACATTTTACAAATTTCTTGATTAAAGTACAAGTTGTAAATCAATTGTTCATAATACGGTCACAAAATGTTCATTATTTCGGAAGTACTTCTTTTAACTCATCAGAAGAATTGTTCCACATATCTCCACCTTCAAAGTCGGCAAGGAAATCTTTTAAAAGCTTTTTCGAATGATCATCCATGTGTTCAAGCATAATTTTGCCTTTTAATGATTTTTCCATGTGAGTCACATGCTCAGGCATTGATTTATAAGCTCGTTTGATTGAACGATCAACACGGACTTCACTTCCGCAAACACCAGAAAAATAGGCGCCATTTTCGTTTTTTTCAACATTCACCCAAACAATCCAATATAATTTTCCATTTGGTACCTCATCTTTGTTAGGTATAAATTTGACACGTCGCTCTATTTCACTTCGGGCATGCATTGCGCCCATATCTACAAACGCACGATCTTCATTAGGGTCAATAATCACCGGGGACATATTTTCAAGACTGATTGTTCCGGCACCATAACCGCCATGGCCGTCCGTTGAATCATCTTTAAGTATTGTAAATTGATTAGTCTTCTTTTTATTCTGGTCTTCTGAACTCACTTTTTAACCCTCCTACTTAGGTTTTAATTAATATTCTAGCATAACCGCAGGCTTCATTTCATCCATTACAATTTATAATCGAACGTTTTGACACAAAATCGATAAACTGCGAGACAATACAAAAAGCCTCCAGTGATTATAGAGCAACAAAACATGCGAGGAAAGCGCAAAAAAACCCACCATTATTGAGGTGGGTTAATTGCTTTAATAAATTGGCTTGCTTCCGTTATATCATCATTTGTATACTTTTGCTTCGGCTTGACGGTATGTATCTTTTCAAACATGTCCGTCTCCGTTAAATCATCAAAATAAAGCATGGTCGATACAAGTTCAAGAAAGCGCGAACTCTTACCTTTTAATAATTGGACCTGCTTTGTCATATCAGGCATGTCCAATGTAAATTGGTTCAGAAATTCCTTACCATCCACAGTAATACTGTAATTATATTGAAAATAGTTACTCTTTTCCTCTTTTTCTTCAGCAATAAAGCCCAGATTACATAGTTCTTCTGTTCGGAGTGAAAGTTCTTCAGAGTACGGTCCGTAGAAATGAAATTGGTATTTTTCCTCAAAAGGAATATCACATTTTTGTAAAATATAAATCATTTTCTGCAGCTTCTTCCGCCCGGTAACTTCATTTGCTACAGAAAAAAATTGCATTAATTTCGCATGATTAGTTAACATTATTTTTCCGCTCCTTCACCATATAATAACTCAAGAATTCTTCGTTTGGCTGGGCAATCATCACTAAGGTCATCCAACGAATCTTTAGGAAAATACAGCTTATGGTCCGTGCGTTTTTTCCCTGAGATAGCTTCAACGATATCCGAATGACGGGAAAGTTCTTTCAGTTCATCATTGGGCATCATCAAATGAATTGGAAGTCGTTCTTCCTCTTCACCAGGGCGGTAGAAATCATAAGGCAGATCAGATGATGAATCGACCACAAGGTAATACTCAGGGTCAATTCCGGCCTCCTGAAATAACCGATAAAGCTCCATCCATTCATTCATTTGCTGGTTTGGGTTAAATTCAATATATTTAAGCAGGCGACGATTCATAAACCGCTCACACAAATCACTTAAGATTTCGTCATCTTCTTCCTGCCATAATTGAAAATAGTAAGAGACAATCGATTCGTCCAGCTTCAAATAATCAGCTAGATCAACCTTTTCCTTAAAAAATGAAATAAAGTGCATTGGCTTCAGTTTAAAGGTATAATTTGTCTCAAATAAATATTTGGCACGATGGAGGATTTTTGACAAGATGACTTCTGCGCTTCTTGTTACAGGATGAAAATAAACCTGCCAGTACATTTGATAGCGGCTCATGATATAGTCTTCCACCGCGTGCATTCCACTTGATTTAATGACAACCTGGTCATCAATCGGACGCATCACACGTAAAATCCGTTCCATATCAAAATGGCCGTAGCTGACACCAGTGAAATAAGCGTCACGTTGCAGATAATCCATCCGATCAGCATCAATCTGGCTTGAAATGAGACTGACAACTAACTTGTCCTCGTATGTTTTATCAATCACATCAGCAACCTTTTTAGAAAATCCAGGTGAAACGCGCTCTAAAATTGTATGTATATGTGTATCACCCATAATAATTTGCTGGGTAAAATGCTCATGATCCAGCTTAAATACTTTTTCAAACGAATGGGAAAATGGTCCATGACCCAGATCGTGAAGTAAAGCCGCACATAAGCACAGCAGACGCTCATCATCATTCCAATGCGGTCGGTTTTCGAAATTATAAAGAATCCGGCGAACAATTTCATAAACGCCTAATGAATGGTTAAAGCGGCTATGTTCTGCTCCATGAAATGTTAAATTAGTCGTTCCAAGCTGTTTAATCCGGCGTAAACGCTGAAATTCCGGTGCTGCGATTAAATCCCAGATCACACGATCCTTTACATGAACATATCTATGGACAGGATCTTTAAATACTTTTTCTTCATTTAATTGTTCATCTCTGTACGCCATTTTTCCAACCCGTTTCTTTTCGACATTATTTACTTTATTATATAATGAATAACCCAAGGATAAAAGAGCCAATCTTTATGAGCAAAAGGAGAAAACTATGAAAAACTGGAAGGAAATCGTCAGGCACAAGCAGTTTCGCTATCTCGATCATTCAAAAGAAAATTTATTTGATAAAAAAGTTTATACAGCCTTAACGTCGTTTGCAATTGATGATGTACTGGCGCTATCTGTTGACAAAAAAAACACTGCACCTGCAATAAGGCTATGGGTCCACCCTGATACGGTTGTGTTAGGCATCCCCGATGCACGATTACCTTATATTGAAGAAGGCGTAGAACTGCTGAACGAACAGGGATATCATGTTGTTGTCCGGAATTCCGGAGGATTAGCAGTCGCATTGGATGCAGGTGTTTTGAATATTTCGCTGATTCTGCCTGATGTGAAGCATATTTCCATTCATGATTGTTATGAGGCGATGGTCAGCTTTATCCAGTACATGCTACGTGATTTGACAAATAATATAGAGGCATATGAAATCGTCGGTTCCTATTGCCCTGGAGACTATGATTTAAGTATCGGCGGCCTAAAATTTGCCGGAATCTCACAGCGTCGTGTAAAAGATGGGGCTGCTATTCAAATATACATAGATGTGGAAGGAAAAGGTGTTGAGCGAGCAGCAATTATTCGTGATTTTTATAGTGTAGCTCTTAAGAACGCTGAAACCAAGTTTTCCTATCCAGATGTCGATCCAGCAACAATGGCTTCGCTAAATGAACTTTTAGGGGCAAAAATAACAGTTGATGAGATGAAGGAGCGTGTTTTAGAATCCCTTCAGCACTTTAGTGACACGATTGTAACAGATGATTTTTCTGTTGATGAACTGGAGGCTTTTAAAACAAGATACGAGCAAATGGTCAAGCGGAATGAGAAGATTGCTGGGATGCAATGATTTATCGACTGGGGATTTATTTTATCGACTGCAATAACTGTTTATCAACCTGTATACCCATATATCAACACAAAAACTCATATATCAACCAACCAGCATACGATATCAACTTAAAAAGACTTACAGCAGAACTTCAATCCGCTGTAAGCCTTTCTCTTCCCGTTATGCTTGTGCTGCTGTAATGATTGCCAGTTTATAAACATCCTCTGCGCTGCACCCTCGCGATAAGTCGTTCACCGGTTTGTTGAGTCCTTGCAGAACTGGACCAACCGCTTCAAACTCGCCTAATCGCTGGGCTATTTTATACCCGATGTTTCCCGCTTCAAGACTTGGAAAAATAAATACATTTGCATCGCCATTAAGCACGGAATCCGGAGCCTTTTTCGCAGCAACACTTGGAACAAATGCAGCGTCAAACTGAAACTCACCATCGATTACGAGTGAAGGATTTTTTTCTTTTGCAAGATTTAATGCATTAACAACTTTATCGGTTTCTTCAGATTGAGCCGAACCTTTTGTTGAAAAACTAAGCATTGCAATACGTGGATCTACATCAAACAATTCAGCAGTAAGAGCGCTCTCAGCTGCTATCTCCGCCAAATCCTGACTGTCAGGGTTAATGTTGATTGCACAATCAGCAAACACATATTTTTCATCGTTACGAACCATGATAAATACGCCGGAGGTCTTTTTAATCCCATCCTTTGTTTTTATAATCTGTAATGCGGGTCTAACGGTATCTGCCGTTGAATGTGTCGCACCACTAACAAGTCCATCTGCCTGGTTCATGTATACAAGCATCGTTCCAAAATAATTCGCATCAAGCAATATTTCACGTGCTTGTTCAGCTGAAACTTTTCCTTTACGGCGTTCAACAAACGTTTCCACCATTAATTCAAGCTCAGCAAAGTCTTTTGGATCCATTAATTTACATGTAGCTATATCGACACCAATTTCTTCTGCTTTCTGTTTCATCTTACTCCGATCGCTTAATAAAACAGGGGTTAGAATACCTGCAGCACCAAGTTGGCTTGCCGCGGTCAGTACTCGTTCATCCATCCCTTCCGGAAAAACGATCGACTTGTCAGTTGTTTTTATTGTATCACTTAATTGATCAAAAAGATTACTCATGATGGAGCACCTCCTATTAGCGTTATGTTCTACTTAAAATGATAATTGATTATCCAGCCTATTAAAAGGAATCACCCTTGATTTTTACTGTAGTTTTGACGGAGTAGTGACAAAAACTTATTCCATGATTATCGTTCCCTAATTATGATATAGTAAAAACATATGATGAATAATCTTAAAATTAATGAAGGAGAGATATAGAATGGCAGCTCAAGCAGTTGAAACCTTGGATGGCTGGTATTGTTTGCATGATTTACGGACAATTGACTGGACATCCTGGAAATATGCATCCAGTGAAGAACGCGAATCAGCAATTCATGAATTTAAAAACCTACTTACCAAATGGGAAGCAGTTGAAAATGAAGAAAGTGGAAGTCATGTACTATATAAAGTTGTTGGCCAAAAAGCTGACTTAATGTTTATGTTTTTACGTCCAACTATGAATGAACTGACTGATATTGAAACGGAATTTAATAAATCAAAATTTGCTGAGTTTCTTCTTCCTGCCCATTCGTATGTATCTGTTGTTGAGCTTTCGAAATACGGGCCACAGCATGCAGAGGATGATCCCAGAACACAGGAACGCCTGAAACCGATTCTGCCTAAATGGGAGCATATCAGTTTCTATCCGATGAACAAAAGTCGCGATGGCGAAGATAACTGGTACTCAGTTGATTTTAAAGAGCGGGCAAAATTACTTTATGAACATAGTAAAACTGGCCGTAAATACGCTGGAAACATTAAGCAAATTATCACTGGCTCATTCGGTTTTGATGACTGGGAATGGGGCGTAACCCTGTTTGCTCATGATCCTTTACAGCTAAAGAAAATTGTTTACGAAATGCGCTTTGATGAAGTAAGTGCACGATTCGGTGAGTTCGGCGAATTCTTCGTTGGAAACCACTTGGCAAAAGATGATATTGACGCTTATTTACACGTATAAGCTGGATTAAAGATTGTCTCGAGATATTCGGGGCAATTTTTTTTGTTTAAATTGGATATAAAGCATCAACCGGATTTCAGGAACTTCAACCCCATCGAACAACTTAAATCAAAGCAACCAATAAAAATTCATTTTCAGGACAGTCATTATTCCGCCCATACTTTCATACACATATTTAGTAGGTCCAACCAGCATCAGCTACAGAAGTGAGGTGTATTTGGTGTGGCTGTAATTAGATACAACCAAAAAGGATTAAGACTACTAGCAAGATTAATGCGTGCAGAATCTGAAGGTGACGGAAAACTTGGAATGCTTATGGTTGGAAATACTGATGTAAATTGAGTCCGTGTTGACTGTCTGGATTTCACAGAAATAACTAATTTAAATGAGATGGTTTTCCAAAGTCTGGTGGGTTTGAAGCAACGCAAAAAGGCTATTTTTATCAGAGAGCCCGTCAGAAAGATATAAATTTAACACGTAAGGTTATTAAGGGAAAAAATGGTATCATCCAGCATCAAACTCTTTATGGTTTTTCAGGCCAGACGGCACATGTCCAGCCAAGTGGTTTGGGCAGTGGAACGTAGGCAGGTACAAAGCACATTGTTTTTATGCACCAACAGTATCTGAATGTCCAAAAGCATACTAATAGGAGGTTTTTTTATGAGTGAAAATGAGAAAAGCGTAAATCAAGGCTTTACAAATTCTTACCAACAGTATCCTTATTATTACTATCCACAATTTTCTCCAGCATATTACCCAGCTTATGACCCGAGACAAGTGCCTCAAAGTCCGCAGAACCAGCAGAATCAGCAGGCACAACAACAGCAGCAACAGACTGATGGTATGGGGCAACCGCAGACTGGTAACGGACAGCTTCCAATGGAGCAATCGTACATTGAAAATATTCTCCGACTAAATGAGGGGAAAGCTGCAACAGTGTATATGACTTTTGAAAGTAACAGCCAGTGGAATGCTAAAATTTTCAGAGGAATTATTGAAGCAGCTGGGAAAGATCATATTATTTTAAGCGACCCTCAATCAGGAAAGAGGTATTTACTCCTAATGATCTACCTCGACTATGTAACGTTTGAAGGGGAAATCAATTATTCATATCCTTACGGCAACGAAGGATAAATGATCCAAAATCCACAACGACAAACAACTTTTGAATGTTAGAAAAACTTGGTACAAAACCAAGTTTTTCTAATATCAACAACAGGGGGAACTAAAATGAGACATCCTTATGAGAAATTCATTCGCCTTGAATTGATAACCCTTGTTTTAGTTGTGATCATTGGGCTTATTTCAGTCTTTCAAGGTATTCTTATCATTATGTTGTTTAGTTTATATTTGTTATCTATCAGTATTTTTTGTGAAGCGCTTATCGCAATTAACACGCATAATACAGCAGAAGGTGCTAAACAGTTTGTTAAAGCTGCCATGCTTATGCTTATCACAACCATCCTTCTTTTTCAGCTATAAATATTTCATAACAGCATATCCAAGTAGCACCCAGCCGATTAGAAAAGCAACGCCACCAATTGGTGTAATCATCGCAAATGTTTTAATTCCAGTAGTTGAGTAGATATATAACGTTCCGGAGAATAATAGAATTCCAATCAGGAACATCCAGCCTGCAAAGATCAACCCCCCGCTTTGTAATTTCGCCAATAGTAGTCCGGTTACAAGTAATGCCATTGTATGAAACATTTGATAGTTAACTGCCTTGTCCCACGTTTTTAATGCCTTTTCGGACAACTTCCCTTCAAGCCCATGTGCTCCGAATGCACCAAGAGTAACTGCCAGGAATCCGTTTATTGCTCCAAGAATTAAAAATAATTTCATCTTCATGCACCTCTCTTTTTCATGCTGTTAAAAGTCAAATAAGGAACTCCCATTTGCATCATCATCTTCTTCTTGATTATGACGTGTTATGTTTTGCTTCCGACTGTTATTGCTCTCCCCGATCATTGCTTTCATTTCCTCAGTTGAAATCTCACTGCTATCCGATTTTGGCTTTTCTTCCAATATTAGTTCACAAAGTAGCTGTACATTCGCAATATGTTTTTGCACAGCGTCATTATTATCGTTTTTCTGCTGTGCTTGTGTTAGCTCTTTCATCATTTTTTGTATGATTGTATCAGTTCCCACTGCCATAATAATCACTCCTTGTATCTACCCTAAACTCAATTAAGTATAACACTACTAACTTAATTACAAAAAGCCTTGGAACTTACCCCCAAGACTTATTGGATCAATCTATTATATCGTTTCTTGCTCATTATGTAAGTAAAAGGGATAACAAGATTAACTATGACTTTATACGTTTACCTGCTGCTCCCTCGTATAGCGCTCATAAACCCATTGTAAAAACTCTACTTCGTTCTTGTACAACTGCCTTCCAAGCTTTTTTTCCGTGTCCTCCAATAGATGCAAAAAGCTTTTCATAACGCTATATCCCCCCTATTGTGATGCGCCCCGTATCCTTCCCTTTTTTAATTGTATCGTTATTTATAAAGGTAATCAACAGAAAATTTGCCAAATTGCCAAATTAACTGATAAAATATTCCTATATATTCGTGACTATCAAGTTTTAAATGGTAATATATTCCTAATTTTCAAATCTTACACTAAGTAAGCGAGATAAACCAGAACTACAATAAACACCCATATAATATCAACGAAACGCATCCCCAGCACTTAAATTTTAATATTTCCTAAACAAAAAAAGAGCAAATTCCTATTTGGAAAATGCCCTTTCTACAATATTTCGTATCAGATAAAGAAGCGGTTCAGTAAAGCGTACGAATTGTAACCTCGTACTCCGAAGCTGAACCACTTATCCTTCAGAAGTCTGCTTTCACTCTATTCTTCATCCAGTTTTTCTTCTAAGACTGATATGCGTGCGCGTAATTCGTTGATCTCTTCTTTTGTAGCTAAACCAAGTTCCTTTGCCATGTCTTGCGTTTGTTCAAATTGCTTGGTGCTCCACTCGTCTGTTTTCATTTCACCCTTTTCAACGAAGTTACGCATGACAGTCCTTGCTTGCTCCTGCGACAGCTCATTTTTGTCTACGAGCTCCTGCAGTTTTCGATCAAGCTTTTCTTTTCCACTTACTGCTGCTCCAAGGCCTAATAAAAATCCTTTTCTTAAAATATCGCTCATTCTCTACACCCCCTACTTACTTCTTATTATAAATTAATAGTGTTTTTTAAAAAAACAACTAAAAGCGTTATTAAAAATACTTCTTTAAAGGTGCCATATTGCAGATTGCAATATACAAGCACCCATCCCAATCATCGCAAAAATAATTCCCTATAGCAATAAATAGAAATCGTATCTCTCTTTACATGCTACTACTCTAATTGCTATTCCCCATTTTCCAGTCAGCCTAACATAGCTCGAGGAATTGAATGAATCATCCTAAGCTAACTAAATTTAGTAAATAAAATCCATTGTTTCAATAATTATATCATAATCAATCCTAATTAATCTTTAGATGTGTATCCTGAATTCGAACGTAACTTACAATTATACAAAGTCCTTCTTTCATATGAACGTTAATTTCAATTTCCCATTCTTCTTTTAATAATTATTAACCCTTACCCACAGCATTAAAAACACTAAACATGTACAGTTCTGTCGAAAAATTAATTTTTCTGCGCAAAAAATAATTCTTTATACCTATTAAATCGAGAAAATAGTCGCACAAATAGTTACAATTAACTATTTGTAATATTTTGAAAATTAGTAACAGCTTGTTTATAATAGGACTATATAGCGAATCCTTGCTATATAATTCTATGAATCCAGGGAGGTTTTTTATGAAGAAGTTAGTAGCATTTCTTTCAGCTAGTGCATTAGTCTTATCGTTAGCAGTTCCAGTAGCAGCTAACGACGCGCAAGAACTGCGTGACGAAGTATCCAATTGGGATGCAGAGCGTTATGGTGATACAGTTGACATTACGTCCCACCTGAACAAATTATCCAAGGATGAGGATTTCCAAAAAGAAGCGAGGGAGACTATTAAGGAATCGGCAGAGGAGCTAAATGACAGTGACTCAGATGCTGGTTCGTCTGAAAGTGATGAAAATTTCACCTATGATGGTGGAACTAAACTATTCTTAGATCGTAACTTAGCGTTTAAAGAATTCACTCTGCGCAGCGTTGGCGATAACGTGGAGATTTGGGTTGCCAATGACCTAAGTTTTCCTGAAGGTGATCCTCGTGACCCACAAGTTGTCACACAAGAACAGGCAGACAAGCTTCGTGATGAATTTGAATCTAATATCTATCCGACCGTAACGAATTTTTTTGGTACACCAGATTCACTTAATGGAAGTAATGCACCATTACCTGGATTGGTAGGTCTCCCAGAGGGCTATTATCAATCAGAAGATGGCAGCGATAAAGTTATCATGCTAGTCGATAATATTCAGGATGAGAATTACAACGATCCAGATTACCCATTCTTTGTTGCAGGGTTTTTCTGGCAAACATTAGAGATGTATATGGATCGTAATATTATTACTATTGATGCGAATAATTGGGAAGAACGGTTAGAAAGTACATTCTTCTCCACCACCATTCATGAAATGCAACATTTGATCCACGCAGATAATGACGCAACTGAAACATCATGGCTGAACGAAGGGTTTTCCACATTTTCCGAATACCTAGGCGGTTATGGCCATGATGCGGGTTCAATTAACTTCCTACTAGACCACCCAGAGAATTCATTAACAAATTGGGATGACCATTTAAATGCTGAAACAGGTCCGGAAACGATTGCTGACTATGGATTGGTTTACCTGTTCACCCTTTACAACTATGAACAATTTGGACAGGATTTCATTTTAGATGTTGCTAAAAGTCCGTTGACTTCAATTGAAAGCTATAACCAAGCGTATCAGGACAACGGAATTGACGAAACATTCCAGAGTGTTTACGAGAAGTTTGTTACGGCAGTTTTGATGGACGAGCCTGATAATGTAAAAGGGAAAAAAGGTATTTACGGATTCGACCTAATCGACTTACGTGAGCTTCCGGTAGATAACGAAGGAACTGAACGTGGTACGACTGTAAATTTTGAAAAAGCCAAGCTATATGAGAAAGATGGTGTTCCGGCATGGGGCGCTGACTACAAGGTATTAGATTTTGACAGCAAAATTAAAAATATCAACTTTGATGGAATTGACTTCCTGCCAATGAAGTGGGAAACTGCCGCAGACCCTCTTGATTCAGCAAACGATGTGTTCTGGGGTAATGAGGGACATGAAGCTGATCACAATCTAATATTCGAGGCTGACTTATCCAATGTATCTGAGGCAACACTTAATTTTGATCACTTCATGGACATTGAAGAACAGTGGGATTTCGGTGCTGTCCAGGTTTCCACTGACAACGGCCAGACATGGACTAGTCTTGCTAATGAAAATACCCGCTCAGACGTTGTTCCTGAGGGCTATCCAAAAATCAAAGAAAACCTGCCGGGATTCACAGGACATTCTGAAGACTGGATGCAAGAAAGCTTTGACCTTTCCGAATATGCTGGTGAGCAGATTCACATCTCCTTCCGTTATTTAACAGATTGGGGATACAATGACACCGGCTGGTTTGTAGACAATATTGCTATACCGGAAATCGGATTAAGTTATGACGGCTCTAGTACTGACGGTTTCCTATCAAAGACAGAGCTATTAGAAGAATACGTTAACTATACCGTTACATTTGTAAATAAAGACAAGCATGGAAAATACAAAGTAATGCACATTGATCCTTTTAATGTTACGGATGAAGACGCACTACAATTAAGACAACTGTTCAAAAAAGGAACCAACTACATGACAACCTGGTACTCTGCACCGTCTGACCAAATAGATCCTGTTCCATTTGAATATGAGATTGAGCTAAAATCAAATAACGGAAATGGGAAAGACAAAGGTAATAGGTAATATTTATCAATTTCAAAAAAGGCTGATCATCCATACGATGATCAGCCTTTTTTTCTAGTCATAATCATTAGGTTCTATTATAATAGAAAGAAAGCGTATTCATTATACAAGGGGGCACCTATGAAGAATAATTCATATAACACGAGCGATCATTTAAAATTTATCATCCCATCGCTACTCGGGATATTCCTGTTTATGACTCCAGTTGGAACTGGAGATGGCATGACAATTCCAATTGCTGTTTTAGCCGGCTGGGTACAGGAGCTGCTTGCCAATCAGCTGTCAGCAATCATGATGGTCATCATTATAATAACAGCAGTTATGACCATTATTGCCAGATCTCTTGGTATGGAAGCATTTAGTAAGACTCCTTTTTTTCAACAATTATTCCATGTAAGTATATTTTGGACAATAACGCGTGTGCTAGCAGCTATTTTTGCTGTCATGGTATATTTTCGACTTGGACCAGAAGCAATCCATGGTCCCGCAACAGGACAGTTATTGTTAGGTGATTTACTGCATGTGCTTTTTGCCGTATTTTTATTTGCTGGCCTATTTTTGCCACTATTAATGAATTACGGTTTGCTTGACCTATTTGGTACATTGATGACTAAAATAATGCGCCCATTATTTAAACTGCCAGGACGCGGGTCAATTGATTCACTTGCGTCATGGATTGGGGATGGCACAATTGGTGTCCTACTAACGAGTAAACAGTATGAGGATGGCTATTACACCAAGCGTGAAGCAGCCATTATTGGTACAACGTTTTCAGTTGTTTCGATTACTTTTACCTTGGTGGTTATTAGTGAAGTAGACCTAATGAACATGTTTATTCCGTTTTATTTAACAGTACTTGCAGCAGGGTTTGTTGCGGCACTAATCATGCCACGAATTCCGCCGCTCTCCACAAAAGCTAATACGTATATTACTGAAGCTGACGGCGGGATCGAAGAAGAAATTCCTGAGGGGTATAATACACTGACTTTTGGCTATAAAAAAGCATTGGACCGCAGCCGGAAAGAAACGAGTGTCACTAAATTCTTTAAAGAAGGTGGTCAAAACATCCTTGATATGTGGATGGGTGTTGCACCAATCGTAATGGCTTTCGGGTTAATTGCATTGATTATTGCAGAATTCACACCGTTATTTACATGGCTTGGGCTTCCGTTTATTCCATTATTGGAGCTGATGCAGGTTCCATATGCTGAAGCAGCATCCGAGACTATTTTAATCGGATTTGCCGATATGTTCCTTCCTGCCATCATTGGGTCCTCCATTGAAGCAGAAATAACCCGATTTATTATTGCAGCTTTATCGGTTACACAGTTAATTTACATGTCAGAGGTTGGTGGACTTTTACTAGGCTCCAAAGTACCTGTCTCATTTAAAGATTTATTTATCATCTTCCTATTACGTACACTGATAACATTGCCGATTATCACCTTAATTGCGCATATGTTGTTTTAAAGGAAGACCGTTTCTAAGCGTTTGCTGTTTTTGACAGAAAAGATGTAAGCTGTGACAAAATGTGAAAAAATACTTGAGCGCTATGACACCGCTCCGTTGCGGGAGTATTGCAGCTGCGTTGTCAGTGAGCTCCACTAAATACTAAGAACCGATTACCTTATACTGTGTAGCAGGCTTATATAAAACAATGGTTAAAGAGCATCAAAATTTATTAGAAAACTTGGCATTCGCCATGCCTTTGGGTGAATTGCCTTAGTTGCACTTATGCAGATAAGAAAGCAGTTATACTTTCTTATCTGCCAAAATGAGCCAAAAAACAAACACCCCACCATTTCAAAATGGTGGGGTGTTTTAATTTATAAATTAATAAAAGGGGGTATTATAGTATACGTTTTAACGAAAATTTTGTTTCGTTATTTTTGTAATTTTTTCAGTATCGAGTGAAGTATTTTTCGGTACTTCCTGATTCACTATCTCTTCCTCCGAATCTTTTTCAACAAGATTCATATCGTAGCCAAATTCCTCAGCCTTTTGCCGCATGAACTGATAAAAACTCTGATTTTCATCTGGTCCAGCATGATATACACCTGTAACATCATTCTGGACAAATTCGACTGTTACAGCTGCGAGATCGTCAACATGAACAAACGTACGAACTAAATCGTTCCGAAAAGCTATTCGTTTATCGGACCGAAGATGATATGCTAGCTTATCAGTTCGTTCATCAAGTTTGCCTATTTTGTTCTCACCATAAACCGGCCCGGCACGCAATATAGCATAATTGGACAGTTCTTTCGTGATAAATCGTTCTGCCTTCACTTTTGCATTAGCATAGCCTGCAAGTAAATGGTCATCTGGCAGTTTTGACATTGGATCTTCCTCATCATATGGCCCTTTACCCTCTGTAAATACAAAATCAGATGATATATAAACTAGTTTTGTTTGTAGTGTAAGATGCGTGATTAAGTGCATAAGACCTTGATCAACCAGTTCATGTTCATTAGGTCCGCTCATCACTGACCATACGACCACATCCGGTTGTGCCTTCTTAAAGAAATCAGAAAATGATTCTGGCTGATTAATATCAAGTTTATACAAATCATCAAACATGGTCGGTTCTGTTAGATATGTGCCAACCACATCTACATCAGTTGTTTCCTTTAACAGTTTATATATGGAAGCACCTGTATAGCCACTTGCTCCAAATACACATACTTTCATTCTTTTCACCTTCCCTTTCTCATTCAAGCATGATGGTGGTGATTTTTATTTTGCCGTTGATTAACCATTCTTTTTAACTTAGAAATATTAGCTTCTATAAACGGCTGGCTTATCACTTGAATTGGCCTACTCGATAAAACAAGAACAATTGCTGCTGACAGTACCGCAAGACCTATAAAATCCAGTGCGTTATTTACTTCAAATAAATCTGCCTGCCGGAAAAATTGAATGAAAAATCCGTGTAAAAGATAGACATATAATGTTCTTGTGCCATACTTTGTGAATTTGTTTTGGGCTCTTGGAATCCATGCTAATACACTGAATGCCATGATAGCTGACGTAAGATACACGAGTGATCGTGCAAACAAGCCAAACTCTGGCTGCCCGAGATCACTATATGACTTAGAGGCCAGCAGCCAGCCTGAATTAAATTCAGGTGCAATATATATAGCTGCCGCTACCGTCACCATAATTGCAACAGATGCTATCTTTGCACTCTTATGCTTTATCCACATAACGTGATCCTGTGTCAGCCAGTAACCCATCAGGAAAAATGGAAAAAACACAAATGTCCTGGATAAACTAAATGTGTGACCAATCTCTCCAAAATAGCCAACAGCTAAACCAATGGTTATGGCAGTAACTACACTGAATACAGCTGGAATTTTTTTGAACCAATAAAGCAATATGTGCCAGCTGAATAAACTAAATAAAAACCATAATGACCAGTGCGGATAGAACACCCCTGCCTGCCAGCCTTCTTTACCAATTAAAAAGTAATAAGCTGTATATAGAACCTGAAAAATAATATATGGTACTAATAGTTTTTTAGCTAAATTTTTTATATAATTCTTGTTCCCTGATCCCTTTGCAAAAAAACCTGCGAGGAAAATAAAAGCTGGCATATGGAAGGTATAAATCCATAAATAAAGTGAATTCATTCCCCGTGAACCATCCGTAAATGGCTGTATCATATGGCCAAATACGACAAGAAAAATTAAAAATACTTTCGCGTTATCAAAAAATGCATTTCGCTCCATGTTTCTCATCCCTTTTACTTTCAAAATCTTGCTCCCCTATAACGCTATACCCGTTTCTAAACAGAAATACGACAGCATACCGTTGATTTATTGAGGTTGTTATTGAAATGTAAATGGAATGAAAAATTGAAATGTCAGTGTAAAAAGAACATGCCCCTTTCTTATAGGAAAGGTGACATGATCGTTTTATTTAACAGTCTTCTTCTTTTGTGTTGACGACTTCTTCTTTGACTTTGTGTTTGTGTTTGCCTTTTCTTTTGTTTTCTCCTGATCATCCTGGGCACGATTCAATGAAGCCTGTAGTGCATCCATTAAATTTGTTGCTTTTTCAGGCTCCGGCTTTTCTTTGGCTGTTGTAACTTCTTCCTGATTTTTCTTTTCCTCGATTAAATCCAATAAAGCAGATCTGTACTCATCTTTATATTTTTCTGGGTCAAATTTCGTCGTTAATTGATCAATCAGCATTTTAGCAGTATCCAATTCTTTTTTCGGTGTATCTGTCTCTTTTGGAACATTTGGCACATCCTGAACATTACGAACTTCGTCAGGAAAATGGATTGTTTCCACTACAAGTGTATTCTTATAAATACGGATAACCGCAAGTTGTTCTTTGGAACGGATAATCATTTTAGCAATTCCAATCTTCCCAGTGTCCCGAAGTGCAGAACGCAGCAGACTATATGCCTTCCCCCCACCTTCACTCGGCGACAGGAAATAACTTTTTTCAAAATAAATTGGATCTATTTCATCTAATTTCACAAAATCCACAATTTCGACGGCTTTGTCAGCTTGTTCCTTCTTTAAGTTTTCTAAGTCTTCATCATCCAACACAACAAATTTATTTTTGGCATATTCATATGCTTTTACGATCTCATCATTTTCAATTTCACGATCACATACTGGACATGTACGTTCATATTTTATCGGAGATTGACATTCCTTATGGAGCTGTCGCAATTTTACGTCCTTATTTTCAGTTGCAGCATGCATTTTCACAGGAATGTTCACAAGTCCGAAGCTGATGGTTCCCTTCCACATCGTATGCATTATTCTAACCTCCCTTTTTTCCATAGTGTCCCGCCATAGCTTAATTTTATCCTTTTGATATTTTCCTTAAGTATGAGCAACATTAAGATAAAAGGAGTGTGTCAGCCATGAAATTAATGAAGCCAATTGCGAGTGAGCAAATCCCCACTGGGACTGAGTGGGGATTTGAGGTAAAGTACGATGGATTTCGCTGTGTTCTTCAGTGGGAGAAAGAAACAATCCGCCTAATCAGCAGAAACAATACAGACCTTACAGGAAATTTCCCAGAAATTATTGAGGCTTGCCAAACCCAGCAGTCGTCCATCGAGGATTCTCTTCCACTCCGGATTGATGGTGAACTGGTCGTTTTAAATAATAAATACCAGGCTAACTTTTCCTTAATACAAAAGCGTGGCCGTCTGAAAAATAAGGAACCGATTGAAAATGCTGCTGCAAGTCGTCCGGCGAGCTTTATGGCGTTTGATTTATTGGAATATAAAAGCGAAACACTAGTCAACGAAGGGTTTGCTGAACGGAAGAAGAAGCTTGCTGCCATTTTGGAGAAGGATCAGATTGAAAATCGTTTATATTTTGTACCTTTTTCAAACAACTCGGATGAATTGTGGGAGAAAATTTTCAACTATAAAGGGGAAGGTTTAGTTGCTAAACGCTTAAACAGTAATTACGAAGATGAAAAGAAGCATAAAGATTGGTTTAAAATCAAAAACTGGCGGAGCATAAATGGATTTTTAACATTTTATAATACCAATAATGACTATTTTACTGTTTGTGTTTTTGCTAACGGTGAAGTAATATCTGTTGGAAAGTGTAAACATGGGCTTTTTGACGAGGAGTTTACTACGCTGAAAGATTTATTTTACGCAAATGGAACAAAAGAAGCAGATGGCTATAGTCTCCCCCCAGCAATATGTGCTGAAATCCATACATTGGATCTTTATAAAAATGAGTTGCGAGAGCCTGAATTTAATCAATTACTGCCGAATATGGAAGCTTCAGATTGTACGCTTGATCAATTAAAACTCGATATCACAATGCCTCCAGATACTTTTGAACTTTCAAATACAGATAAAACGTTCTGGCCACAGGTTAATATGACGAAAGGTGACTTGCTCATTTACATGCGGGAGATATCTCCTTACATGCTCCCCTATTTAAAGGATCGACGTTTAACAGTTATACGCTGTCCGGATGGCGTGAATGAAGAATCTTTTTTCCAAAAACATCTTCCCGATTATGCACCATCCTTCATTAAAGGTGTCTCTATTGAGGATGAGGAATTTTTTATTTGTGATTCGTTGGATTCGCTATTATGGTTTGCCAATCATGGTGCTATTGAATTTCATATTCCCTTTCAACCGATCAGCAGTGACACCCCAACAGAAATCGCGTTCGACCTGGACCCCCCTGACAGAGACGCATTTCCATTAGCTATTAAGGCAGCAAATCTACTGAAACAAATGCTCGATAGCCTTGAGCTTGTTTCATTTGTCAAAACATCCGGTGGAAAAGGTATACAAATACATATCCCTATCCCAGATAAAAGCATGACATATGATCAGACAGGGATTTTCACCCAAGCAATCGCATGGACAATTGAAAAGGAGTTCCCTGATTTATTTACAACGGAACGACTCAAAAAAAACAGAGGCGATCGCCTGTATATTGACTATTTACAGCATGGCAAAGACAAAACATTAATTGCCCCGTACTCACCACGGAAAAGGGATGATGCAACAGTCTCAATGCCATTATTCTGGGAAGAAGTAAAGGACGGACTTACACCTGACGCGTTCACAATTGCTAATGCTGTTGATCGTGTGAAGAGGGATGGATGCCCATTCGATGGTTACTTTGAAGTAGGGAAAACGCAAGTGATGGATAAGATTTTGAAACTTGTTAAGAGGTAATCTGGGTTGGAGTGCTCGCTCGCTCGAGTTACGTGCTCGCTCGCTCGAGTTTGGGGTGCTCTCGCTCGAGTTTGAGGTGCTGTCGCTCGAGTTTGGGGGGCTGTCGCTCGAGTTGTGTGCTGGCTCGCTCGAGTTGCGTGCTGGCTCGCTCGAGTTGCGTGCTTGCTCGCTCGAGTTTGGGGGCTGTCGCTCGATTTGCATCCCCGTTTTTATGCAATAAAAATAGTCGCCCCAATTCTGGGGCGACTATTTTTTTATTCTATAGTGATGTTTCCTGTTCGATTGCTGTTTTATCGTTAAAGGTTTTCAGGTTTAATTTTTTCATTATTCGTGATGTTAGAGTACCTGAGAGCATGGAGTCATTTACGTTAAGTGCTGTACGACCCATGTCGATTAGTGCTTCAATGGAGATCAGCAGTCCTGCTAATGCTACCGGCAGCCCCATCGATGAAAGGACGATCAATGCAGCGAATGTTGCACCACCACCGACACCTGCTACACCAAATGAACTAATACCAATGATGAGTACTAACTGTGTGATGAATCCCGGTGTAAATGGATCAATTCCAACAGAAGGTGCAATCATAACAGCTAACATGGCTGGATATATTCCTGCACAGCCATTTTGCCCGATTGTTGCACCAAATGATGCAGACATATTGGCAATCCCTGAGTCAACGCCAAGTGAGTTCCGCTGTGCCTGAATATTCAACGGAATTGTCCCAGCGCTTGAGCGTGAAGTAAATGCAAAGCCAAGTACCGGCAGCACTTTTCTCAAGTATGTCATTGGATTCAATCCGAATACGCCAACCATAACAAGATGGATGATAAACATAACAGCCAGTGCTACATATGATGCAATAACAAACTTACCTAGCTCCATAATACCAGCAACGTCTGTGTTGGCTACTGTATTTGCCATTAACGCGAGTATACCAAACGGTGTTAATCGCAAAACCAATGTTACAATTCGCATAACCACTGCGTATATTGAATTTACTATTTTCGTAAACATCTCTGCCTGTTCCGGATTTTTCCTTCGCAAACCAAGAACAGCAATACCAATAATTATCGAGAATATTACAACTGCGATTACAGATGTAGACCGTTGCTGCGTCATATCCAGGAATATGTTTGATGGAATAAAGCTTAGAATTTTTTCTGGAGTAGACAGATCTTCTACGTCACCCAACCTTGATTCCAGCATTGTTCCTCGATCGTTTTCTGCTTGACCTGCCTCAATTTCACTCGCATTCAAGTCAAATATTGCGGCACTTCCTATTCCTACAAGTGCTGCAATCATCGCAGTTCCTACCAAAATACCAATAATCCATCCTGCCATTTTCCCAAGTTCAGACCCTTTTTCCAAGTTTATAATCGATTGGATAATTGAGACCATAACCAGCGGCACGACAATCATCATTAGTAAGCTAATGTATCCTCTGCCAACAATGTTATACCACTCGGTCGTTTGTGATAACACTTCTGACCCTGTACCGTAGACAGCTTGCAAAATAGCACCAAGAATTATACCAAGTCCCAAGCCTGTAAACACACGTTTACTGAATGAAAAATGTTTCTTTTGCATATATATAAGAAGTCCTATGATTGCTGCTAAAACCGTTATGTTCACTAAAATATATGCTAAATCCACGATAAAACCCTCCTTTTTGAAATTATTATCCTTTATGTTATGGCATCATTATATGATTCAACATAAAGAAATGATACTAATTTATGTATATAATTCCGATAAAAATAGTATGCTTAATAATATACAATGTTAGGTTATATATTGTCAATACATGGAATTTATATTTTGATAGAATTTTAGATTCATTAAATATGAGTTTTGGAAGAGACCATTCAGGCTGTAACAGATCACCAACCTCATTTTAAATTCTTCAATTGCATAAAAAATAACAAGGCCAAAATTCTACCTTGTTATGTTATATCTGCTTGCAATTCTATTTCAACATTACCTTTTAAAGCTCGGGATATCATACAGCTTGTTTCTGCCTTTTCAACTAGCTTATGCAATTTCTTATAATCCGTTTTTTCTGCATTTTCCTTTAATGCAACTGTTGGCTTGTGAATAATTTTTTTATAAGTAATCACGCCGTCAGTCACATCAACAATGCCTTCAGATTCTAATCCCATTTCCTTCAACGGAAGATTAGTCCGTTCAATCATTGCCGCTAATGTAATCAGATAACAAGTTGCAGCAGCTCCTAACAGCATTTCGTCAGGGTTTGTGCCTATTCCAGGGCCATCCATTTCAGGCGGTATAGATATTTTCGTCTGTAAGTTCCCTGCTTCAATTGAACCTGTACTATTCCGTCCACCAGGCCAGTCTGCTTTTAACTGAAAATGATGCTCAGCCATCAAATCACCTCTAGTTTAAAAAAATATAACATATACCAGTTTCAACTATAACACCAATAATTATGATTAGCCATGCAGGTGTTTTTCCAGAAACGGAGCAGTCCGAATAATATTGCTGCAAGCCCAAGTATGCAATCCTTTAGACGAATTATGCAGTAAGAATTATCTTCTCTGGCAATAAAGGGTATTTCACTTATTGCCGGTCTAATATTTCTTTTAAAACGCGTGCCTGATTGTATTGTTCATCTTTGGCTGCAAATAATAGTGTCAGATTTTTGTCATGCTGTTTTGTTAAATCTTTTAGTTTTTGGAGTTCTTCCTGCTGATCACCATTTTCAAGTTCTTCTTTATACTTCTCTTTAAATGCATCATATTTATTTGGGGCATGTCCAAACCATTTACGCAATTCATTCGATGGGCCGACTTCTTTCATCCAATGATCCAGATGAGCATCTTCTTTTGACATTCCCCGCGGCCAGACGCGGTCTACCAAAACACGTACACCATCATTTGTTTCGACTTTTTCATAAATTCGCTTCACTTGTACAGGCATTAGAAAACCCCCTTATGAATTTACTCCTCTTCTTCTACCTTTTTCTTACCTGACATAAACCAGCCAGCAGCTGCAATCGCAACTAATACTGCGTAGAAAATCAGTTTCCATATTGTAGAATGCGGGAAGTCATGCGGAATCCAAGCTATGTCAGGATGAGCAAATACAATTAATGCTAGTTTTACACCAACCCAACCGACAATAACAAATGCTGCTATTTCAAGGCCGGGCCGTTTATTCAGTAATTCCACAAATACGTTAGCAGCGAATCGCATTATGATCAGACCAATCATACCACCAGCAAGAACTACAGCAAACTGCCCTCCGTCAAGACTACCTATACTCGGCCAATCCGTTGGTGGTAAGGCAACCGCAAGTGCCACTGCTGCCAGAATAGAGTCGACCGCAAATGCCAAGTCAGCAAACTCGACCTTTACAACTGTCATCCAGAATCCGCTGCCTGATTCCTTTGGTTGTTTTTGTTCTTTTTCAGACCAGAGCTTGTCATATAAATGCTTGATCGAAATGAACAACAGATATGCTGCACCTAATGCTTGCACTTGCCATACATCAACAAGGAACGAGATAATGAACAATGAGCCAAATCGTAGCACAAACGCCCCTGCCAGCCCGTAAAATAATGCTTTCTTACGTTTCTTTTGAGGCAGGTGTTTCACCATTATCGCTAAAACTAGTGCATTATCCGCAGCTAAAAGACCTTCAAGACCGATTAATATGACTAATACCCATAAATACTCAACTAATAACTGTATATCCAATGAAATCTCTCCTTTAAAAAAATGGTCCCCACCAACAGGTAAGAACCATTAAAAAAGACCCTTACCGTTAGTGGTAAAGGTCTCGCTAACAACACACGTTGCCAATTACGCCGGAGATACGATCTCGAAATGACGGCTATAATTGTCCAGCTACTCCCCTTTGAGGAATATTAAGTTATTTAAATTTAACCCTTTTCTTCGTTAAATGTCAACTATTTAATTCAATTCCTGACCTTACCGCTTGTAATACAATACCCGTTTTGGAAAAAATTATTCCTAAATCTGATTTATCATCTTATCCATATACGCCTTCATTGCCTCCAGTCTATCACTGCTTTCCTGTTCACTTGATCCGCACACCCCAAAGTAACATTTAATCTTCGGTTCAGTTCCGGATGGTCGTAAACAGACCCAGCTATCTTTTTCCAGCTTATACTTAACAACGTTTTCTTGTGGCAGATCAATTTGTTCAGTCGATCGCTCACTTCCTAATATGGTTCTCTCACCAGAATCATAGTCCTCAATTTGCTCAACCTGTATACCTGCTATTTCAGTAAGCGGCTCTTTTCTGAAGGTTTTCATAATAGCAGCGATTTTTTCAGAGCCTTCTTTCCCTTTTAACGTTAAAGAAGACATTCCTTCCAAGTAATACCCATGTCTTTCATAGAGTTCATTTAACGCATCATGCAGCGTTTTCCCTTGTTTTTTCCAAAAATAAGCCATTTCACTTGCGAGTACCGCTGCCTGAATAGCATCCTTATCCCGTGCAAAACTGCTTATTAAGTAGCCATAGCTTTCTTCATAACCGAATACAAATGTTTCACCTGTTGCATCGAATTGACGGATTTTTTCACCAATAAATTTAAAACCAGTTAATGTATCAATTGTCTTCACGCCATAATAATCGGCAATTTTCCGACCTAGCTCTGATGTTACAATTGTTTTTAACATACGGCCATTCGCAAGTTTTGCCTGTTCACTATGCGACAGAATATAGTCCAATAATAATGACCCTAATTGGTTTCCAGTAAGGACATTATATTCTCCAGCATTATCTCTGACAGCAACACCCAGTCGATCTGCATCAGGATCTGTGCCGATTAGAATATCCGCGTCCGATTGTTTCCCAAGCTCAATTGCCATACTAAATGCCTGATGTTCCTCGGGGTTAGGTGACGCAACTGTTGAAAATTCCGGATCTGGTTCAGCTTGTTCTTTAACAACTTCTACATCGTTAAAGTTTAATTGCTGCAGTCCTTTCATCACTAAATCATAAGCTGTTCCGTGTAAAGGTGTGAATACGATTTGCAGGTCTTTATCTTCTTCAAGCTCATCCTCTTTCAAATTGGAAATTTGCGCTAAGCATTCCAAATAGGCATTATCAATTTCACTGCCGATCCATGTGAGTAATTCTTTTTCCTCAAGATCACTTTCTTTCATGTACGGAATCGTCAATTCATCTCCTGATTCCTGAATAGCTGCCGTTATATCATTTGCTTCGTCTGGAGTTATCTGTCCTCCATCCTCATTGTATACTTTAAACCCATTATATTCAGGCGGGTTATGGCTAGCTGTGATCATAACACCAGCAACTGTTCCGAGATACCGCACAGCAAATGACAGCAACGGCGTCGGGTGCAATGTATTAAAGACATATGCTTTAATGCCAAAATCACCAAGTACCTTTGCTGTTTCCAGCGCAAATTCCTGCGACATATATCTGGAGTCATAGGAGACCACTACACCCCGATCTCGAACGTTTACACAATTTACCTTTAAGTAATTAACAAGACCATTCACAGCTTTTCGAACTGTATAGATATTCATACGGTTAATACCAGGCCCAAGCACCCCGCGCATGCCACCAGTACCGAAAGTTAATTCCTTGTAAAACGCATCTTCTAACGTTTTATTGTCCTTTATATTTTCCAGCTCTTTTTTTAACGATGGTTCAAGTAACTGAAATGAATTCCATTTTTCATATGCTGCTTCCCAGTTATCCATAAGGTGTATCCCCCTCTTCATTACGAATACATTTGCTCAAATTCTAGCATACTTTGTGCCTATATTCTATTTCTCTATGAAAATTTACGTTTATTCACAGCTGCTTCAGGTGAAAATAGAGAAGTAAGCTTCCTATTATTGCCAAAAACAGTTAAAATAGAAATAATGAATTTTAAAAAGAAAGTTGTGATAATGGTGCTCGAAAAACGATGGTTTCAAACATTAACGATGCTTATACTTATCTTTCTATTAATCTTACTAATATCTGTCACCGATTTTATTTTTGATCCTATCTTTAAATATATGGGCGCCGTTGCCATACCTGTTGTTGGCGCTGGTATACTCTTTTATTTAACAAAACCGGTTATGCATTTCTTAGAGAATTATAAAATTAATCGTGTATTTTCGATAATTATTGTATTTCTCCTCTTAATTTTACTTGGGTTCTTAATTACCACTTATATTGCACCAATTGCCCAAAAGCAATTCTCAAATCTGATTGATAATATACCTAAAATGGTTTCTGGCGCTGAAGATATCATAACATATTGGCAAGCCAACCAAAATCTGATTCCGCCAGAAGTAAATAACACCATTGATAAGTTTATGTCAAATATACAATCACACATTGAATCTGCGATGTCATTTATATTTGGATTTGTCAGTCAGCTGATTGGATTTGTCTTTGCACTAGTTCTAGTACCATTCTTCCTGTTTTTCATGTTAAAGGACGGCGAAAGATTTGCACCGTTTATGACACAAATATTTGAAAAGAAGAAAGCTGAAAACATACGTGCTTTAATGCACAAAATTGATGATGCTTTAACTTCATACATCCAAGGTCAGTTGATTGTCAGCTTTTGTATTGGTGTCTTATTATTTATTGGATATTTAATAATTAACCTGGAATATGCGTTAACACTAGCATTATTCGGTATGATTATGTGTGTTATCCCGTTTCTCGGTCCATTTCTTGCAGTTATTCCGGCTATCATCGTTGGCTTTTTCCAGGATCCGATGACAGGTGTATGGGTAGCAGTTGTGATGGTTATTGCGCAGCAAATCGAAGGTAATTTTGTATCACCGAATGTAATGGGAAGAGCATTAAAACTTCATCCATTAACTGTTATCACCCTAATTCTTGCTGCCGGGAGCATTGCCGGTTTTCTGGGAATTCTTTTTGTAGTACCGTTCTATGCAGTAGTGAAAACAATTATCGTGCATTTTTATAAAACGTACCAGGAATCAAAAACTAACCAGGATGAAGCATTAATTTAATCGGGTTTGTTTATGTCAAAAGTAGCGTGGAAAAAACTCCATGCTGCTTTTTTAGTTTTTTCTAGTACTATTAATAGCCACAAACTTCACGAATGGGGCCTATTGTTAAATGTATATACAATTGAGGAGGCTACTTCATAATAGCCTATCTTTTTATAAATACTGTTGGAAGTTGAATTGGCTAAATCCGTGTATAAACTGCAAAACTGAAAGCCGTCCTTAAGAAGTTTTTCCGATAATTTGGCTACTGCAGCAGTTGCATATCCATTCCGTTTATATTCATCCGGGGTAAAAACTGCATTGAGCGTTGCACCATTCTTAGTTTTTCGTGAGCGATTAACCATGGAAACCGGTTTACCGTCTACTACCCAGAAATAAAGCGTTCGATTACAAATAAACGATTGAGCGATTTTATCTGCATCTTCCTTAGAGATATTTTCACTTACTGCTACACCGAATTGTGTCAGCCATTTTTTCACGAGTGGATGATCCTTAGGTTTTGCTTCATGCAGCTGTCCTTTAGTCTCTGGGATTTCATTTACTTGATCCAGTTGATATATTAATTGCTTCATTTCGATAGTTGCCTGTGATTGTGTTAGCTTTTCCCACTCATTCTTAAAAACTTCCACTTTTTCAGTTGGTCCCAATACTCCAGGAACACCAACGTTAGTATCATGAAGAAATGCTGCGACCTTACGAATAACTTTATTATGTACATGATTGACGTCAGCAAGGATCCAGTTATTCGTTGAGGTCTGCAAAAATGCGTAGATTGTTTCACCATTTTGCTCAACCAGTCCTAAATGAAAGCCTTCTTTGTAGGAATCACTATCACTTGCAAGCCGATCGAGAATTCCAAGCATCAGGTTGTTAGACGCTTCCCGTTCCATCAGCAACGGTTCAACACTTTTCTTATAATTTGCAAGAGATAATTCGAACTTAACATCCATACAAACTGCCCCCTTTTATTTACATAATAGTAACTTAATTTCTTGTTTTGTAAAGACCATTTCAGCTAAACTGTTACCTAGGAGTGATATTCATGACAAAAAAAGAAATTGAAGCGGAGATTGCAGAACTGAAGTCTGACTACATTCGTATTCAAGGGGATCTGGAAAAAGCAACATCATTTAGTGTTAACACCTCAGCCGGCGAGAAGAAATTAATTCAGATAGAAAAAGAACTTGCTGAATGTAATCGTAAACTGGAAGAAATGGAGTAATCAATTAGTTTCGCTTGTCAATAGGACTTAACAGTTAGTACCTAATTTAAAACAGGGCTGCCAGAATAACTTTCTGACAGCCCTGTTTTTTAGCTAATACATTCGACATCAATCGGGAAGAGGTATCTCCTCATTCTTCACTTTCATTCCCGTTTCCATTCTCATTTCCATTGCGTTGATTTTCGATTCGTTCGCGTATTTTTTTTATTTCTTTTACTGGTGGCGTGAGACTGACTACTGTATCTCCGTTCTCTGGTGTCACTCTCATTTCTTCTGAGTAAAACTTGATTTGACCAGATGGCTTAATGATATACAGAAGAATTGTCTCATCTTCTTTTTCTTCTAAATACTGTTTATACCTATATTGATCGGTAATTGCGGTCTGGCGAAATTTATAGTGACTTGAGATTTTATTCGTTAGTTCCTCTTTTGATACATCCTCTTTGAACAGTATTCTTCCGCCAACTTTATCAACGGTACTGTTCACATCACTATCAACCAGGTTATAAGGACTGATTTTAAATACATTCGTTCGACCATATTCTGGGATAAATGTTGTACAGACAAGTGCATTATACGAGTGGAAGTCAGTTGCTGCGATTAAGTAATCATAAGGAATTGTATCTAAATGGTATTCCGTTTGCTCTGACAGCATCTCTCCATGATAAAATGCAATTCCCGCTTCACGGGCCAATTTTAATCGTTCCCATGAAGAATCCACAATAATGACTGGTGCTTTCTGTTTTTTAAGTGATTTAGCGAGATTTATCGTAAACTTATTACTGCCTACAATTAATGTGCCAGGTCTTCCCTCCATTGAAAGATGTAGCTTTCTTGCCGTCCAGCGTATTGTGAATCCATGTGCTACAACGGTAAAAAATACTAATGCAAAGGTAAGTGTCGTAATAATCGAAGCATCCTGATAGCCTGCTTCACCCAAAATGGAAGCAAAATAACTGGATACCGTCAGTGCAACAACTCCCCTCGGAGCAATCCATCCAAGCAGTAATTTTTCGTTTAATGATAAATCCGTGCCAAATGTTGATAGGAAAATGGATATTGGACGAACCACGAACATCATTAGTATTACATAGCCAATGATATGAGGATCAAACACTTGCAGTAACGTTTCTACTTGAAGTGAGGCAGTAAGCATGATAAAGATTGCGGATATTAATAATATCGATATGTTTTCCTTAAAGTGGCGCATGTCTGCTACTGAACTTATTCCGATATTCGCCAGAGTCATTCCCATAGCTGTAACCGCGAGCAATCCTGTCTCATGCATAACCTCATCAGCTAATGTGAAGCAGAATATGACGACGATGAACACAGCGGGGGATTTTAAAAACTCTGGAATATTTCCCGTCTCAAACATCCAGCCAATACCACGGCCGCATGCCCAACCTAATATTCCAGCAAACACAGAAGCTGCAAAGAATAATAGCAATGCTGAACCATCCGGATTAGCCGAACTCAAAAAGGCAATAATTTCAAAAGCAAAGACAGCTAGCAATGCGCCAATTGGATCAACAATAATACCTTCCCATTTGAGGATTTTTGCAGGTCTTGGCTTCAGTTTTGACTGACGCAGCAGTGGCATAATAACGGTTGGTCCTGTCACAATAAACAGCCCGCCAATAACAAATGCGACAGCCCATGACAACCCGGCAATGTAGTGAGCAGTCAGCGACCCGAGAATCCAGGCAATAAATGCCCCTACCGTTGAAATCCGGAAAACCGGTCGTCCCAGCCCTCGAATTTCTTTAAAACTTAAATTTAAACTTCCCTCGAAAAGGATAATTGCTACAGCCACAGAAATAATAGGTTTATATAAATTTCCAAAGTCTTCTTCGGGATTCATAAATCCAAATATCGGACCTACCAACAGACCAGTAATGGACATGACGACAATTGCTGGCATTCGATAGCGCCATGCAATCCATTGGGAGCCAATCCCTAAAAGACCTATAAGCATAATTTCGGTCAGTATAGTTGCAACCATATCAGACCCCCTAACTTAGAGTTTTCGATAACAAAGTCAATAATAAGTTATTTTAAATGGGTAATGATTGAATGTAAACAATTTTAAATCGACTGCTCGCGGTAGTGCTTTTTCAGATTACAGTAATTATGTTTCACAGAAATGTTAGAACTCACTCATATAATACATTGACAGCGGTTTCCTAGCTTGTTAGAATTATTTTGCTTTAAGCTATTTTTCAAATTTTTCACCACAATTATTTTTGCAGTTAAGAAGCTAAGTTCTCTGAACTATTACATAATTAAAGTGAACTTGCCGGCATGAACAACATCGTAGGAGAAGGGAACGAAATATATGAACAAAGATACATTTATCATAGGCTTTATGTTATTCGCATTATTTTTTGGAGCAGGAAACCTGATCTATCCCCCAACATTGGGAATTGATTCTGGCACCTCTTACTGGGCTGCCATTGCCGGATTTGTAATCACTGGAGTTGGTTTGCCGATACTTGCTGTAACTGCTATTTCGTTTGTAAAAAACGATGCAAGGGAACTTGCTGATCGTGTACATCCAATGTTCGGACTTATTTTCACATCAGTTGTTTATTTAGCAATTGGACCATTTTTCGGAATACCTCGTGCTTCAACTGTAGCTTATGAAATGAGTGTCGAACCTTTCACGGATACTTCAACGCTTTCTTTATTTTTATTCACTACAATTTTCTTTGTATTAGTATATATTGTTAGCCGAAATCCATCCAAAATGGTTGATCGAATTGGGCAATATTTAACACCAGTTTTACTAATTGCTATTGTCGCTCTATGTGTCGGGGGATTCTTACTATTGGACAGCCCATTGACAGGACCCGCTGAAAAGTATGCAGCATCCCCCTTCTTCACAGGCTTTGTCGAAGGTTATCTGACGATGGACGCAATTGCTGCCTTAGCATTCGGTATTATCGTAGTTAATGCATTTAAAGAACGTGGTATTTCTTCACAAAAAGAACTTGTCAAATCTACCTTAAAGGCAGGGGTTGTCACCGGAATTGGACTTATAACGGTATACGGTTCGATTGGCTGGATTGGCACCAAAATGGCAACTAATGGAAACTATACCAACGGTGGCGATATATTATCAAGTGCTGCGAATATTATGTTTGGCAGTTTTGGTGCTTTACTGCTTGGGCTTATCGTAGCGTTAGCATGCTTTACAACATCAGTTGGTCTAGTTGTAGCATGCGGGCAGTTTTTCTCTAAAATAACCCGGTTTTCGTATAATTGGATTATTCTGTTTGTAACAGTTGCCAGTTATCTGACTGCAAATCAAGGATTAAACACGATTATTAGTGTCTCTGTCCCAGTACTTGTATTTATTTATCCAATTGCTATTGTTCTTATTTTACTTACTTTTACCCAAAAATTATTTAATGGGGCTGAAGCGGTATACCGCGGAGCAATTCTATTGACGGGGTTCGTTTCATTGTATGATGGCTTGACTGCGTTTGGATTAAAAATGCCAGCTGTTACATCTGCTTTGGGAATTTTGCCATTTTTCGAACTGGGACTAGGATGGATCGTCCCAGCAATAATCGGCGGCATAATCGGATACCTATTCAAAGGCAGCCTGGCACCCTCCTACTCAAGCTAAGAGCTAACGAAAAGTTAGCTCTTTTTTGGTGCCTGTCACTTCCCGTTTTTTGTCAAACTTTGTCGGTTTGTTAGCTCTTTTTTACAACGAAAAATATGTTAATATAAATGAAGCAAAGGGGAATAAACATGATAATTGAAGAAGAAAAAGTCCTGCAAACATATTTTGGTTATGAAACATTCCGGCCGGGACAAAAACAGACAATTGATAAAATTACTTCAAAACAAAATACATTAGCTGTTATGCCAACTGGTGGTGGTAAGTCGTTATGCTACCAGATTCCTGGTCTAACACTTGATGGAACAGCTATTATTATTTCGCCACTAATTTCACTCATGAAGGATCAGGTGGATGCACTTTTGTCTTTAGGAATTGCTGCAACTTACATAAATAGTTCCCTTTCAGCGAGTGAACAACAGACGCGGCTGAATGATATCGAAGCAGGTCGTTATAAATTCGTTTATGTTGCACCAGAGCGCTTCGAATCTTCTTTTTTCGTATCTGTTATAAAACGAATTAAATTAGCGCTAATTGCTTTTGATGAGGCACATTGTATTTCGCAATGGGGGCATGATTTCAGACCTAGTTACCGCTCAATCGTTCCCAACTTAAAACGATTATCCAATATTCCTGTAATGGTTGGTTTAACTGCAACTGCGACCGAAGAAGTTATATCCGATATTCAATCGTTATTAGATATAGAAAGTGAACATGTTGTTAACACCGGTTTTGAACGGGAAAACCTGGCGTTCCATATCGTTAAAGGAAAAGATAAACCGACTTATATCCGGTCTTTCTTGGATGAACATCAAAATGAATCTGGCATTATTTATGCTGCTACACGAAAACAAACAGATACATTATATGATCAGTTAACTAAAAGAGGTATTTCGGTAGCTAAATACCACGCCGGATTATCGGAAACCGAACGAAAAGAAGCACAAGCAGCATTTATCCATGATGAAAAGACTATTATGATAGCAACAAATGCGTTTGGGATGGGTATCGACAAATCCAATGTGCGCTTTGTTATCCATTACGCGATGCCAATGACAATTGAATCGTACTACCAGGAAGCGGGAAGAGCTGGTCGTGACGGGGAGCATAGTGATTGTATCCTGTTATTCTCTCCGCAAGATATCCAGCTGCAAAAATTCCTCATTGAACAATCACTCATGGATGATGACGCAAAGCAAAGTGAATACCGCAAACTGCAGGCGATGATCAACTATTGCCATACACATAGCTGTTTGACATCCTTTATTCTTGATTATTTTAATGATAACCCTTCGAACCAAACGTGTGGCCGCTGCAGTAATTGTCTTCACCGACAGGAACGGACGGATATAACGGAAGAAGCACAAATGATTCTGTCCTGTGTAAAGCGAATGGGTGAACGTTTTGGTGTCGGAATGACTGCCAAGGTTCTAAAAGGATCGAAGGATAAAAAAATAAATGACTTTCGATTGAATAAGATTTCCACCTATGGAATATTATCTGCCTACACAGAAAAAGCATTAACCGAATGGATTCATTTTTTAATAGCTGAACAAATACTCGCAACCGAAGAGGGCAAATTTCCAACAGTAAAATTAAATCAGAACTCAGTTGATGTCTTAAAAGGCAGTCGAACAGTGTGGATGTACACGGCACCGATTCCCGCAGGTGAGGAAGCAGATTATCAGGAAGAACTGTTTACCTTGCTTAGAGAATTACGTAAGAAAATGGCTGATGAGAAAGGCGTTCCACCATATGTATTATTTTCAGATGCAACGTTAAAGGAACTAAGCCGTTATTTTCCGGAAACGAAGGAAGATATGCTTTCGATTAAGGGTGTCGGTGAAAAAAAATATGACCAATTTGGTGCTGACTTTCTTGCTGTTGTTCAGGCATGGCGCCGTGACAATCCAAACGTGACAAAGGCTGTGCCTATAACCGGGGGCGGATCTACTGCTCCGAAAAAGGCTAAGCAGGCTGATGACCGCCCAAGTCACATGATTAGTTACACGATGTTTCAAGCTGGTAAACAGATAAGGGACATCGCTGTAATCCGTGAATTATCTAAGCAAACGATAGAAGGCCATATTTTTAAGGCATTTAAAGATGGATATCCAATCGCATGGGAAATATTTTTTAACAGTGATGAAGAAAAGACAATCATGCAGGCCCGTAATGAATTGGATGAGCCCAAGCTGAAGCCTCTAAAAGAATCGTTACCAGAAGGATATGATTATACGAAAATTAAGGCAGTACTTGTGAAAAATAACCTTGCATGACTGGGGCTATTTCCCGGCTATGATTCACTACTACAATCGAACCAAAAGTATAAAAAGTGGCATGTATTATTTAATTATTACATGCCACTTTTTATGATTGAGAAACGATAATTGTAACTCAACTTTCGCATCTATAGAATAAGCTCAAACAGCCTTTGAATCTCAGAAAGTTTTTAATTGTTGGCTTGGCAGTTAAGAAAGGATTAAATCCTTTCTTACTGCATAAGTACAACTAAGGCTTATCTATATTAAGGCCTGCACTCCAGAGTATAATGGTTTCTAAGAAAGAAAAAATACGCTTTCATAAGAATCCCTTTAACGAATGCCAAGTTTTCTAACCAACATTGATAGAAGTCTTTTGTACACATTAGATGTAAAATGCGAAGTAACTTTTTCGTAATTTCCTTGCATTCTTTATAAGATAAATGCTAAACAACGCTGCGGAAATATACTCGCTTTCCACGAGGAACGCTTCAGCCTCCTCACGAGCAAAATTCACTCGTTGCGGGGTCTTCAGACTGTTCCGTTTCCATAGGAGTCTCGCATTTTTCCGCAGCTTAGAATAACTCAACGAAACGTTAATTCTAAGGGACTATAACTACTCAATAATTAGAAAACCTCTATCAGTGGAGGCAGAATACGTAGACTCCTATGGGAACAGCACGTTCCGAAGACCCCGCAAGAAGCGTTTTTTGCTTCTGAGGAGGCTGAGGTCGTGCCCATGGAAAGCGAAGTATTCTGCCGAAACGAATGTAAGCACTCAGCCATCATTAGAACAAAAGAAAATCTTCACTAATTCGCATTTTATATCAACTACGTACCCTTGATTTAAAGTAAACTCAATAGTGTATCTTCAGCCTTTCTTATTCCTTCAAGGTTTATGCGTTCATTTTACGCTGCGAAGTTGAATTAATAAAAAAGGAGGAATCGACATTACTGCCAACTCCTCCATTATTATTAGTCACCTTTAATATTCAATGCCCATGTTCCATTGCGAAATACAGGTTCTGTTGTGCCATCTTCCAGCACGCCATCAATATCAAGCTCTTCTGAACCAATCATAAAATCAACGTGCGTTAAACTATCATTTACACCGTGTTTATCAAGCTGCTCATCGTTCATATCTGCTCCACCCTTAAGATTTGTAGGGTATGCTTTACCTAAAGCAATGTGACAAGATGCATTTTCATCAAATAACGTGTTGTAAAAGATCAGGCCTGATTGTGATACTGGTGACTCATGTGGAACAAGTGCAACCTCGCCCAATCGGCGTGCACCCTCATCTGTATCCAATAAATGTTTGAGTGTGTCTTCACCTTGTTCTGCCTTGTAATCAACAACTTTTCCGTCTTTAAATGTAAGACTGAAATTATCAATCAGGCTTCCACCATGATTCAATGGTTTTGTACTTGAAACTGTTCCGTTAACACCATATTTATGTGGCATGGAGAACACTTCTTCTGTTGGCATGTTCGGATTAAAAGTAGTACCCTTCTCAGATACTGCAGACCCGCCTTTCCAGATATGTCCTTCTGGAAGTTCCAGTTCCAAATCAGTCCCTGGAGCTTTATAAATAAGCTTTTTATATGCCTTCTTATTCAAAATTTCACGTGCTGTTCGTAGTGTTTCATTATGTGCATCCCATGCAGCAATTGGGTCATCCTGGTCAACACGAACAATTTTAACAATCGCTTCCCATAGACCTTCAACTGCATCTTCCTTGGACTTTTCAGGGAATACCTTTTGAGCCCAGTCACCTGTTGGTATCGAGATGATTGACCATGTAATTCGGTCATTCATCGTATATTTACGGAAATTCGTCATCGCTTGTGCAGCAGCTTTATTTGCTTTAGCAACACGTGATGAATCAATATCCTTTAATAAGTCAGGGTTTGTTGAGCGAATTGACAATACAGCCGCTCCATCTTCAGCATACGTGTCATGTAATTTGACGCGCCACTCAGGGAAATCAGCAATCACTTCATCTGGTGCATTTTCGTATTTTAATAAGGTTAATTCATCATCCACCCAATTAATATGTACATTCTTTGCGCCCATTTCATACGCTTTTCGGGCAACAATTTTTGTAAAATCCGCTCCCTCAATTGGCGCATTTATCATTAACGCTTGGTTTTCCTGTAAATTAACCCCTGTACGTAAAGCTAATTCAGCATACTTTTCCTTTGTGTGTTGATCTACCATACTTTTACCTCCAAAAAAATAATATTTCGTGTACCGTTATTATTTCACAAATCTAAATAATTACCAAATGATACAGACAGGTACTTCAAATCATGTTCAATTTACGCAACCCCTGTTATATGTTACTATATAAATAGGTTACTATTTGTAATCAAATTATTTCGTCAGAGAGGTGATCTGCATGAGTGATTTATGTCCGCGTTTTGAAAATGCAATGGAAATTATCAGTAAACGCTGGGTTGGTCTAATATTGTTTGAGCTACTAGAAGGCACAAAACGTTTTTCCGAAATGGAAGCGGATTTGCCAATTAGTGGAAGGTTGCTCTCTGATCGATTGAAATTGCTAGAACAAAAAGAAATTATTAAACGTAATATATACTCGGAATTCCCAGTCCGAATTGAATATTCATTATCTGAGAAAGGTAAAGCCTTAGAACCAGTTATTCGGGAAATTCAGCATTGGGCTGATGACTGGGTATCTATGGAAGATATCAAAGAAAGCAAAGTATAATATGATTGAGGAGCCTGCTGTTTAGGGCTCCTTTTTAACTATCCAGCGTACTATAAAATTTAAGTGCTGTGGATAGAATCAACCACGTCCAGCTTCAGCGTCTAGTGGACTTCCCTCCCCGTGTCACGATAAGAAATAAAGGATGTTCGACTAAAACCACCACATCCTGTGGCATCGTCGAACTACCCCACGTCCTGTGGGGCAGCTTACGCTCTTCGTGTATCCTTTATCTCACACGGGTCAGTCCAGTCCATACGGCGCTGAACAGGCGCTTGCGCTTTTGTTCTCTCTAAAATTCATCCGTTTCCCTTTCATAAAGCTCAACATAACATATGCTGCAACCCGGCTTGTCATATTACGAAAATCAATTGTTGGGTCAATTTCGACGATATCCATTGTGTTGACTTTTTTATTTTCAGAAGCAAATAACACCCCCTCCAAAAGTGTATTGCTATCCATGCCGCCAGGACCAATTGCAGGGCATCCTGGTGCAAATGCCTGATCCAAAACATCGACATCAACCGACATATAAATTTCATCGACTTTTCCTGCAAGTCTTTCTAATTCTTTTTCCAAAATAACTTTCATTCCATTTTGGTGCACATCATTCATTGTATAAACAGTTACCCCGTTCGCATCAGCATAGTCCTGGTATGCTCTAGCATTGGTAAAATCGCGAATTCCAATTTGGACAAGATTTTCGCCGTTTATAATGCCATCATCAAGCAAACGGCGAAATGGAGTTCCGTTTGTTGGACCACCATCTTCTGTATTGCGCAAGTCATGGTGTGCATCAAACTGAATAACGCCAACTGTCTTGTTTTCGGCATATGCCTTGATTGATGAATAACTGATGGAATGATCCCCACCAAGTATTATCCAGTGTTTTGCCGCATTAGTTGCATAGACATCTGACAATCCCTCATATATACGATGCTGGTTGCCCTTAATATCCGTCGGGTCCATATAAATATCACCAAAATCAATTATCGGATCAGTTAATTCAATTTCAGCCTCAGCGGAATAGGTTGTGTAGCTTTGCAATGCTGACCGAATCGCGCCTGGTGCCTGCGATGCTCCTGAATGACTTATCGATGGTTTGGATAATGGGACACCAACAATTGAAAAATCATGATTAAGCCCCTTTTGCCATGGCGTTAATAATTCTTTAGCCTTTGTTGTATATCGATCCTTAAAAATAGCTTCACCAGCTGATTTCACATGACGTAAACTCATCGTATTTCCCCTCTTTTATATAAAACCTCACCGTTTTTAATTACCGTATTTGCATGGTTAACCCCGTAGTGATACGGAATGTACATATAATTAGGGGCATCCCAGATGACTAGATCGGCCATGCGACCGGTAGCAATCGTTCCAGCTTCATGACCCCGGCCAATCGCATGTGCTGCATTAACTGTCACAGCATGCCATATTTCAGCTGGTGTTAGCTTTAATTTTAACGCTGCAATTGACATAATTAACTGCAGATTCTCTGTTACCGAGCTTCCCGGATTAAAGTCCGTAGAAACAGCGACAGCCGCTCCCTCATCAATCATTTTCCGGGCACGAGGATACGTATCTTTTCCTAAATAAAAAACAGTTCCAGGTAGGATAACGCCAATTGTATTCGATGACGCTAATTGTTTTATTCCATTGTCAGACGCAACAGCCAAATGTTCTCCACTAATTGCTCCAACCTCGACAGCAAGTTCGGTTCCACCTAATTGATCGATTTCATCAGCATGTATTTTCAAGCCAAAACCTTTTTCTTTCGCCTTTTTCAAATAGCGGCGGGATTGTTCAACTGAAAAGACACCTGTTTCGGTAAAAATATCTACAAATTCTGCTAGGTTCTTTTCTTTTATTTCCTCAAAAAGTTCACTCATCAGACCTAAAAATGCTTCAGGATCTTCTTTGTATTCGGGCGGAATTGCGTGAGCGCCCATGAATGTCGAAACTATATCGAGTGGATGTTTGACGTTAGCTTCCTTAGTTACTTGCAATTGTTTAAGTTCTGTTTGTTTATCAAGTCCATATCCGCTTTTCGCCTCGACAGTTGTTATTCCATGCATAACCATTCGATCCAGGTGAAATAGCGCCTTTTCAAGCAGGTCATCATATGACGCTTCCCGTGTAGCATTTACCGTTGATAAAATACCTCCGCCCTGCTTTAAGATTTCCAAATAAGGAACACCTTGCTGTTTTAGTGCCATTTCTTCTTCACGGGACCCGCCAAAAACCAGATGAGTATGAGGCTCGACAAGTCCTGGTGTAACAAGTCTTCCTTCTGCATCGATTGTTTTATCAGCTTGAATGTTAACCGCCTTTTCTGCTGAACCAATCCAGACAATTTTACCGTTTTCAGTCGCAACGGCAGCCCCTTCCATTACCGTTAAGTCATTCATGTCGCCACCTTTAACAGGTCCTTTTTTATCCATTGTTAATAGCTGCCCAATGTTTGTAATAAGTGTATCTACTTTCATAATAATAGCGCCCCCTACTTTTTAATTGGAATTGTAATGTCATGATCTTCTGCAAATCGCTGCGCTTTTTCATAGCCTGCATCAGCATGGCGGATAATGCCCATTCCAGGATCAGTTGTTAATACCCGTTCCAATCGTTCTTTTGCCAAGTCAGTCCCGTCTGCTACAGCGACCATGCCTGCGTGGAGCGAGTAACCCATACCTACTCCACCGCCATGATGAAATGATATCCATGAACCGCCGGCTGCTGTATTTATTAAGGCATTCAAAACGGCCCAATCTGCAACAGCGTCACTGCCATCCTTCATACCTTCTGTTTCACGATTTGGTGATGCAACAGATCCGCAGTCCAAATGATCACGGCCGATAACGACTGGTGCTTTCAATTCACCGTTTCGGACCAATTCATTAATGGCGAGCCCCATTTTCGCCCGTTCTCCGTAGCCTAACCAGCAAATACGTGAAGGCAATCCTTGAAAGGCTACTTGCTCCTGTGCCATATCAATCCAGCGAATAAGCCCCTCGTTTTCCGGGAACAGTTCTTTGATTAATTGGTCGGTGCGATAAATATCTTCCGGATCGCCTGATAATGCTGCCCACCTGAAGGGTCCCTTACCTTCACTAAACAGTGGCCGGATATATGCGGGTACAAAGCCTGGAAAATTAAAGGCCTCCGCAATTCCCTCATCTTTAGCAACCTGGCGAATGTTATTGCCATAATCAAACACAATTGATCCCTTTAGCTGATAATTAAGCATTGCTTCCACGTGTTTAGCCATGCTCTGTTTTGCTAGTTTGGTATAGTTGGCAGGATCATCTTTGCGTAACACAGCCGCTTCCTCAACATTATATCCAATTGGTATATACCCATTTAGAGGGTCGTGTGCTGATGTTTGGTCTGTTACGATATCTATTTGAATATCTTTTGTCAAAAGTTCATGGTGAACCTGAGCAGCATTTCCCAATAATCCGATTGATAAAGGCTTACCTTTCTGTTTTGCGTCTTTTGCCAGTATAATTGCTTCATCAAGATTATCAGTCATTACATCACAATATTTTGTCTTAATCCGTTTTTCGATATGGCTTTTATCCACTTCTACAGCAATAACTACCCCTTCATTCATCGTGACAGCAAGCGGCTGTGCACCGCCCATTCCGCCAAGTCCTGCCGTTAATGTGATTGTATGTTTCAATGATCCATCGAAATGCTTTTTGGCGAGTGCCGCAAATGTTTCATAGGTCCCTTGTAAAATCCCTTGTGTTCCAATATAGATCCAGCTTCCTGCTGTCATTTGCCCGTACATCATTAGCCCTTGTTTATCAAGCTCATGAAAATGATCCCATGTTGCCCACTTTGGAACTAAGACTGAATTGGAAAGAAGCACACGTGGTGCATGTTTATGTGTTTTAAAAACGCCAACAGGCTTACCGGACTGAACCAGCATTGTTTCATCATTCTCCAGATTGCGAAGTGTGTTAACAATCGCATCAAACGCTTCCCAATTACGTGCAGCCTTACCAATACCACCATAGACTACAAGCTCATCCGGGTTTTCTGCCACTTCCGGATCAAGATTGTTGTACAGCATCCGTAATGCAGCCTCCTGCTCCCAGCCTTTACATTCCAGTTCTAAACCTTTTTTCGCCGTCACTTTACTCATGTAAAACCCCTCCTTTATGTTTCACTTCACTTTCCTCATCATTTTTCAGCCAGTTTGCTAGTCTTTCAATATCCGTTGCAAAAACACGGTCTTTCGTGATACTAGGAACGAGATTACGAGCTTTCTTATAAAATTCACGCGTTTGTGATGCCATATTTTCAATACCTCGAAACTCAACTGCCTGCATCGCGCAAATAAGTTCAATCGCAACAACGTGCCGTGCGTTTTGCAGCATCTGCAGTGCATGACGTGCCGCAATCGTTCCCATACTCACATGATCCTCCTGGTTAGCTGACGACGGGATTGAATCGACACTTGCCGGATGTGCGAGCGTTTTATTTTCCGAAACGAGTGACGCAGCACTGTATTGCATAATCATAGCTCCTGATTCCAAACCTGGATTCGGGCTTAGAAAAGGTGGCAGATCATTTAGCTGTGGATTCACCAGACGTTCAATCCGGCGCTCTGCGATATTAGCAGTCTCGGCAATTCCGAGTTTCAAAAAATCCATCGCAAAAGCAATTGGCTGTCCGTGAAAATTCCCGCCAGAAATTACTTTATTTTCATCTGAAAAAATCAGCGGGTTGTCGGTTACGGCATTCACTTCAATTTCGAGCTTTTCTTTTACATAATTAACGGTTTGCCAGGATGCTCCAAGAACTTGTGGAATGCACCTTAATGAATACGCGTCCTGCACCCGTATTTCACCCTGCTTTGTTGTAAGCTTGCTGTCACAGAGAATTTCACGAATTCGTGCTGCTACATCAATCTGTTCCTGATGGCCCCGTACCTGGTGCAAGTCATGGTCAAATGCATCCATTATCCCGTTTAATCCTTCCATGGTCATAGCTGCAATCTGTTCACTTTGATGGAGCAGCTTTTCCATTTCCAGAAAGGCAACCACACCGACAGCAGTCATCGCCTGTGTCCCATTAATAAGCGCAAGCCCTTCTTTTGCCTTAAGTGTTAACGGTGGGACACCTGCATCTTCTAACGCATCCATTGTGTTCATCCGTTTTCCGTTATAAAAAACTTCCCCCTCGCCAAGTAAGGCCAATGCCAGGTGTGACAATGGTGCCAAATCACCGCTCGCCCCAAGTGAACCCTGCTCAGGAATAACCGGATGAATCCCAGCATTAATCAGCTCGATAAACTGATTTATCAGTTGCGGCCGCACCCCCGAATATCCTTTAACAAGCGCATTGGCTCGCAACAGCAGCATTGTCCGGCTAATTGTTTCTGTGAATGGATAACCGACACCACATGCATGCGAATGTATAAGATTTAACTGCAGTTCATCCAAGTCTTCCTCGGCAATTAAGACATCACTGAACTTGCCAAATCCAGTATTGATCCCATACATGGTCTGTTTTTCGTCAAGCATATCCTCGACTGTTTTTCGGTTGGCCATTACGTTTATCTTGGTATCTTCTGATAAGGCTACCTGCTCGTTGTCAAAAACAACCCGTTTTACCTCATCAAGTGTCAACGTTCCCTCTGTTAAAATAATCATACTGCACCTCCGTATCATCGCTTTACTATAATAAAGCACACAAAGTAAAAGGAGGCTATGGTCGTTAAACCATGCCTCCTGGATATCCGTTATTATTGGTGAGTGAATGTTGCAGTTTCCGATGTGAAAACATAAGCGCACCTCACTATTGAAATATTCTTACTTTATATTGTAAGCGTTTTCCTTTGGTGATGCAACTTTTATTTTGCTGGAGTTGGAATTGTGAACTTCGGCGATTTAATTGTGAACTTCAGCGGATTTTGTGACAACTTTAAAGTTAGTCTTTTTAATGGACACGTCAAAATGAGAATCGTGTATAATTTTAAAAAAGGACGTGTTTATTATGGGAGAATGGAAAGAACGGGAATTTAAAGAGCATATATGTAAATTAATTGTT
>NZ_JBHFQH010000020.1:0-54568 GCF_041949995.1 Virgibacillus sp. JSM 102003 | reverse complement strand
GCCGTAGAAATGAAAAGTCATTGTCTTAGACTTTTCATTTCTACGGTCACACCAAGCGAAGCGCGGTAGTAGTTTTGAATGAATAGTTCACCAAAGTGAAGTGTCCATTTTCTTGACAGAAGACCAAAGTTGTCACAAATTCCGCTCAAGTTCACAAAATACGGCTCAAGTTCACAATTTCGAGCGACAGTACAACGACTTTGAGCGGTCGATCCGCAATTCGAGCGAGCACACCACAAAGTCGAGCGAGCACACCACAAAGTCGAGCGACCGCACCACAATTTCAGGCCAGCTGAAAGGATGCCACGACATGCACAACCTTGTAGAACGGATGAAAGAAAAGGATATACGCGCATTGGCACGGGCTATCACGATGGTTGAAAATGACCATCCTGATAAACTTGCCATGCTAAGTGATGTATTTTCGATAAAAAAACATGCGCGCTACGTTGGTATTACAGGGTCTCCTGGTGCCGGGAAAAGTTCGTTGGTGAACCGTTTAATCACCCATATCCGTAACGAAGGAAAAACGGTAGCAATTATCGCGGTTGATCCGACAAGTCCGTTCAGTGGTGGTGCATTACTTGGTGATCGGGTGCGGATGAATGAACATTTCACTGATGATGGTGTTTATATCCGCAGTATGGCAACACGTGGGAGTCTTGGTGGCCTAGCCAGGGCAACAAAGGATGCGGTGCGAATTTGTGATGCTTATGGGTTCGATGTTGTGATGGTGGAAACGGTTGGTGTCGGTCAATCCGAGCTTGATATTATGAAACTCGTTGATACAACGGCGCTTGTTTTAACACCAAACAGTGGTGATGTCCTGCAGATTTTCAAAGCGGGGATCATGGAGATTGCTGATTTGTTTGTCATTAATAAAGCAGACCTCCAGGGAGTGGGGAAACTGAAAGCACTCCTGAAAGAGCTTGTGATGATGACAACCAAAGGTGACCATGAACCGTCTATCGTTAAAACGATTACAACGGAAAATAAAGGCATCGATAAATTATGGAAAAAAATAGAACAGCATCATGAATACTTATACAGCACCGACGAAGGATTAAAACGCCGAAAACAGCAGCAGGAATTGGAAGTATATGAACTGGTCCGCGAAGAAATATGGCGTGATGTTAAATCGTATATCGAAGAAACAGACATAACTATTGAGGCGAACAGTGATCCATATCAATTGGCGAAGGACTTATTTGATAAATGGAAGGGGGACATTAAATGACTCAGAACCAGAACCAAATCCTTTCTTCTGTAAAAAATAGTGAACTCGTCGAAAAGCGTCGCAATCAGATGATTAAAGGTGCAATCACCCTATTTAAAGAAAAAGGATTTCATCGAACGACAACGCGAGAAATAGCAAAAGAGTCTGGCTTCAGTATTGGTACACTTTACGAGTACATTCGGACGAAAGAAGATGTGCTGTTTCTTGTATGTGATGCCATTTATGAGCAAGTTCATCAACGACTTGAAGCTGCTATTGATTTGGAAAATCCATCTATTACCAACCTGGAGAAAGTTGTAGAATCTTATTTTTACTTAATGGATGAAATGCAGGAAGAAGTCGTTATCATGTATCAGGAAGTGAAATCGCTAAAAAAGGATACCAAAGAATATGTACTGCAAAAAGAGCGGGACATGGTTGGTATGCTTGAGAAAGTAATCGTTACTTGTCTGCCACATGAAATTTCGAAGCAGGACGCCGAGTTAGTGGCGAATAATATTTTCATACAGGGACATATGTGGGGGTTCAGACGCTGGGTCCTGCAAAAACAATTTACCCTTCAAGAATACATTGATCGACAAATCCATTATTTAATGGAATCACTGGCAATTGACAGAACAATAGTAAGAGATAAGGAGGCTTGATGATGATGGAACAACCAGAACTGTATAAACCGACAAATCCGGTCCGTTTTGTAACAGCATCAAGTTTATATGATGGACATGATGCATCAATTAATATTATGCGACGAATTCTTCAGGCGAGTGGAGCAGAGGTTATTCATCTTGGGCATAATCGTTCAGTAGAAGAAGTTGTTTATGCAGCCATTCAGGAAGATGCACAAGGAATTGCGATGTCATCCTATCAGGGTGGTCATGTTGAATATTTTAAATATATGATTGATTTACTAAATGAACTTGGTGCCACACATATCAAAGTTTACGGTGGTGGTGGGGGAACAATTATACCACGTGAAATTAAAGAGTTGCATGAGTACGGAGTGTCATGGATATTCTCACCGGAGGATGGCCGTAAATATGGGCTCCAGGGTATGATTAACCTAATGCTGGAAGAATGTGATTTCCTTCCACCAATCGATCTGAAAAAAGACAAAGAAAAACTGCTAACTGGTGAGCGTCAGGCGATTGCCCGGTACATTACCTATATGGAAAGTAATCAGGAGAGTGATGAAGAAAAGCAGCAAGTTCTGAAGTCATTGCAATCCGAATCAAATAATGCCCCAGTACTTGGTATTACCGGTACAGGTGGCGCAGGGAAGAGTTCACTAACCGATGAACTGATCCGCCGCTTCATCAATGAAGTTCCTGATAAAAAAGTTGCGATCATTTCAATTGATCCGACGAAAAAGAAAACAGGTGGCGCATTACTTGGTGACCGAATCCGGATGAACGCAATTTTTACCGATCGTGTTTATATGCGATCGCTTGCGACACGTGACTCCAGAAGTGAACTTTCTAAGGCAATCCAAGACGTAATCGATGTTGTCCGTGCTTCAGGGTATGACTTCGTTATTATTGAAACAAGCGGTATCGGGCAGGGTGACGCTGCGATTACGGATGTAACGGACTTATCCATGTATGTCATGACAGCAGAATTTGGAGCGCCATCACAGCTTGAAAAAATTGACATGATTGATTTTGCAGATTTCATTGTAATTAATAAGTTTGAGCAAAAGGGTTCTGAAGACGCATTGAATCAGGTACGCAAGCAATATGAACGCAGTCATATGCTTTTTCATGGAGATAAAGAAAAGTTCCCTGTTTTTGGTACAATTGCCAGTCAATTTAATGATGCAGGGACGAATGCATTATTCGCATCTCTTATCGATACATTAAATGAAAAACATGACTGGAACGATGAAATCAGTTTTGAACGTAATATTATCGCGGAAAAACAAAACATGATCATCACCAATGAACGCCGCCATTATTTACGTGAGATTTCAACGCACGTACGTAACTATCATCAACATGCGGAAAAACAAAGTGATATTGCGCGGAAACTTTTCCAGCTTGAAGGTGCGAAAGAAGCAGTAGAGGATGAAAGCACGAAAAAGGTTATTGATCAAACGTTTGATCAATACGAGGAAAAGCTTGATCCCACTGCGAAAAAGTCACTTCAGGCATGGGATGAAACAAAAGAAAGATACAGCCAGGATAAACTGACATTCTCCATTCGGGATAAAGAAATTGAAATGGATATTACAACAGAGACACTAGCAGGGTTAAAAATCCCTAAAGTTGCATTTCCGAAGTTCTCGGACTGGGGAGAACGTTTGAAATGGCTGATGAAGGAAAATGTTCCTGGAGCATTTCCATTTACTGCCGGCGTTTTTCCATTTAAACGAAAAGGGGAAGACCCTACACGTCAGTTTGCTGGAGAAGGCACACCTGAGCGAACAAATCGTCGCTTCCACTATTTATCAAAAGGCGAGGAAGCAAAACGCCTGTCAACTGCATTTGATTCGGTGACATTGTACGGTGAAGATCCTGCACCACGTCCTGATATATATGGAAAAGTCGGCGAAAGTGGCGTAAGTATATGTACGCTTGAAGACATGAAAAAGCTGTATGATGGTTTTGATTTAATAGATCCAAAAACTTCGGTATCCATGACAATCAATGGCCCTGCTCCGATTATTTTGGCAATGTTTTTCAATACAGCAATTGACCAGCAAGTTACAAAATTTAAAGAGGAAAATGGCCGCGAACCAAACAAGGAAGAGTATGAGAAGTTAAGGGATGACACAGTGTCTGTTGTACGCGGAACAGTCCAGGCGGATATCCTGAAAGAGGACCAGGGACAAAATACATGTATCTTCTCAACAGAGTTCGCACTGCGTATGATGGGTGATATCCAGCAATACTTTATTGATAAAGAAGTTCGCAACTATTACTCTGTTTCGATTTCCGGCTATCATATTGCAGAAGCTGGAGCTAACCCGATTACACAGCTTGCTTTCACATTGGCAAATGGCTTCACGTACGTGGAATACTATTTGAGCCGTGGGATGGACGTAAACAAATTTGCGCAGAATCTGTCATTCTTCTTTTCAAATGGATTGGATCCGGAGTACACCGTAATTGGACGTGTTGCACGCCGTATTTGGGCAGTTACAATGCGTGATAAATATGGAGCGAATGAGCGGGCTCAGAAGCTGAAATACCATATTCAAACATCTGGCCGTTCCCTGCACGCACAGGAAATTGATTTTAACGATATCCGAACAACATTGCAAGCATTACTGGCAATTCAGGATAATACGAATTCCTTGCATACCAATGCTTTTGATGAAGCCATCACTACACCGACAGAAGATTCTGTTCGTCGGGCAATGGCTATTCAAATGATTATTAATAAAGAATTCGGTTTAACGAAAAATGAGAATTCAATGCAAGGGTCATTTATCGTTGAAGAGCTGACAGACTTAGTTGAAGAGGCTGTTTTGCAGGAATTTGAAAAAATGAATGACCGTGGCGGCGTATTAGGCGCAATGGAACGTCAATATCAACGTGGCAAAATCCAGGAAGAATCCCTATACTATGAAGGTAAAAAACATTCCGGTGATCTTCCGCTTGTTGGGGTAAACACGTACTTGAATCCGAATCCTCCTTCAGAGGAAAAAATAGATTCAATGGAACTTGCGCGAGCATCCAAAGAGGAAAAGGAACATCAAATCAGCGAACTGCACAATTTCCAGGCTGCTAATGAAGGCCAAACTGAAGCGGCATTATCAAGCTTAAAAGAAGTTGCAGCCTCAGGCGGAAATATTTTCGTTGAGCTAATGGAAACAGTAAAAGTAGCAAGCCTTGGCCAAATAACCAACGCCCTATACGAAGTAGGCGGACAATACAGACGGAATATGTAAGTGCGAAAAGCGCAGGTGCCTTGAAAGACACGACAAGCATAAGCAGAGCGCCGCAGTGTGGGCGCTATCCACACGGAGGCGAACTGCTTATACTCGAGTGTCTAGGCACCAGAGCTAGATCAAAAGGCGGCGCATTGCCGGATTAACGTACCGATGCAAAAACAGGTATTTGGCTCAAACGGACACACATTTGGCTGAAGTTCACAGGAAACCGGCTCAAACTGTCACACTTTCGGCTTAAGTTCACAACTTTCCGGCTGAAGTTCACAATTTAACCAATTAAGGAGGAACCTACATCAAAGTTGAGGAAATTATCTCTTTTTCTCAACTTTTTTGTAGTTTATACTAGCATATTAAGGTGAGATTTGTTTATAATGTATGGTATGATTTATGGAGAGCATATTAAATAGAGTTTGTTAGAAAACTTGGCTTATCGTTAAAGGATTCTTTTAAAAAAGTATATTGCTTTGTTAGACCCTTAATACTTTAGAGTACAAGTTTTAAATACTTATTATATTTAGTTCACTAATACATGAAAAAGGGAGTGCGGTATCGTGAGCCTGAAAAAATATAGCCGCGAAGAACTTGAAAGAAAACCAATGATCGAATTGGCACATTTAATCTTAACAGACAAGAAAAAGGCCCAGGATTTCTATGAAGTTTACGATGAAGTTGCGAAGCTAAAAGGATTTACAGAAAAGCAAAAATCGGATAACATAGCACAATTCCATACTAATCTGACAGTTGACGGCCGGTTTATGGCCCTACACACAAGTAGCTGGGGTCTGAAACGCTGGTATATAGTCGAAGAAACAGATGAGGAAGTAGCGGCAGCACCTAAGAAAAAGAAAAAAACTAAAGCTAAACCAAAGCCAAAAAAGAAAAAAGCTAAAACAGAAGAACCGAAAGAGGAAGAAGAAAAGGATATTCCCGCCGATGATATAGAAGTGCTAACAGGTGACTTTAAAGAAGCGGGCGACGATGACGAAGATAGTGATGATCTTTTCGATGAAAGCTTTGATGATGAATCAGACGATGAATTCGATGATGATGAGTTTGATGAAGATGATGACGAGTTTGACGACGACGAAGAAGACAAAGACGATAAAAAATAAAGCTTTTTTCGTACGTTTTATTGCTCGCAGTTGATATAATGGTAACAACTTGCGAAATATTTGAGTGTTATGAACACCGTTCTGGATATGCACTTCGCACCCCTTAGAGACGGCTGGCGATCTCTAGGTGCGTGAGTGTATTCCAGCTGGTGTTCAGAGAGATACACTAAGTAATATAATTGGATATTCCAATCTCACGTTTTGTATCAACTACGACAAAAATAATAAAAGGCCCGCTTGACTTTTTTAGCCCATATGAGTACAATTTTTATTGGGCTCTTTAAATTCGAAGTCATAAAGCGTTTCCCTTGATTAATAGGGGAGGCGCTTTTTTTATTTTATAGGAAATTATAAAATTTAAGTGCTGTGGATAATTGGCTTTTGTTCTTTTATATAATATCAGGCATTTCGCTTAAGAGTTTGCGAATGCCAAAGTAGAAATCAACATGGCTGTCGAATGCACAGCCACTAGAGTTTTCACATTGGCAATTTGAGGTTTTGCGGACACCAGAGCACTTATTTAGCACAAATGCACGATAATGGAAGTGTTTGCGGACACCAGAGCACTTATTTAGCACAAATGCACGATAATGGAAGTGTTTGCGGACACCAGGAACCTTATTTGGCACAAATGTCCTCTATTAACCATGATCTAGGTAAAATAAGGGCTTCTGTTTCCGAATAAGTTCGAGAAGTTCACTTTTTTATAGAAATAGCGTCTCCTGTGTCCGCTAGAGAATACCGTTTCGTCCGCCATTTATTATGAGAATGTATATGTAATCAGCTGGAGAAGTATTTTCATACAAAACCATAAATACATTTTTACTGTATAAGTGCAGATAGAGGCATTTCGCCTATGTCTTGGCGGTAAGACAAGCATTTCTAATGTTTAACCCTTGTTATTTAAGCAGAACATAGTTTAGAAAGGTTTTTAATCAGGCAGGCAAAATATAAATCTAATAATTTATAAAGAAAGAAGAGGGATGAATAGTGACGAAGTATATTTTTGTAACAGGTGGTGTTGTTTCTTCACTAGGAAAAGGAATAACAGCAGCTTCATTAGGTCGGTTGTTAAAGAACAGAGGTTTAAAAGTAACCATTCAAAAGTTTGATCCGTACATTAATGTTGACCCGGGAACGATGAGCCCATACCAGCATGGTGAGGTTTTCGTTACAGAAGATGGCGCAGAAACTGATCTTGACTTAGGCCATTATGAACGGTTTATTGATATCAATTTAAATAAATACAGTAACATAACAACTGGAAAAGTATATTCCAGTGTTATAAAAAAAGAACGTCGCGGCGATTATCTGGGTGGAACGGTACAGGTTATTCCCCATATAACAAATGAAATTAAAGAGCAGGTTTTTCGCGCGGGACAAGCTACAAAAGCAGATGTTGTTATCACGGAGATTGGCGGAACAGTTGGGGATATTGAATCCTTGCCATTTTTGGAAGCAATCCGTCAAATTAAGAGTGACATCGGGAAAGAACATGTCATGTATATTCATTGTACGTTAGTACCGTACATTAAAGCTGCGGGGGAAATGAAAACAAAGCCGACCCAGCACAGTGTGAAGGAATTACGTTCATTAGGCATTCAGCCAGACACAATTGTATTGCGTACAGAACTGCCAATCAGCAAGGATATGAAAGAGAAAATTGCATTATTTTGTGATATCAACGAAAATGCAGTTATTGAAATGCCTGATGCAGATACATTATACCAGGTTCCTATCTCATTGCAGGAGCAGCAACTGGATCAGCTGACATGTGATCATTTCGGATTGGAATGTCAGCCGGCAGATATGAGTGAGTGGAAACAACTGGTCAACAAGGTAAGAAATCTTTCCGGAACGGTTACAATCGGACTTGTCGGAAAGTACGTTGAGCTCCCTGATGCATACCTTTCAGTTGTCGAATCGTTAAAGCATGCAGGTTTTTACTATGATACGGACATTGAAATTAACTGGATTAACGCTGAAAAGCTCGATGAAGAAACAATTAAAAATGAGCTGAAGCATGTCGACGGTATTTTAGTACCTGGTGGTTTTGGTGATCGTGGAATAGAAGGAAAAATTGAAGCAATTCGCTATGCACGTGAAAATAAAATACCATTTTTCGGTATCTGTCTTGGAATGCAGCTTGCTACTGTAGAATTTGCCCGTAACGTACTCGGATTGAAGGGTGCACATTCAGCAGAAATCAATCCAAAAACGCCGTATCCGATTATCGATTTATTACCTGAACAGAAAAATATATCTGATTTTGGCGGTACATTAAGACTAGGCATTTATCCTTGTAAATTAACAGATAACACAAAAACGAAAGCAGCTTATGATGGGGCGGATATTGTTTATGAACGTCATCGCCACCGTTATGAATTTAATAATGAATATCGGGAGCAAATGAAGGAAAATGGATTCATTTTTTCTGGAACAAGCCCTGATGACAGATTGGTCGAAACAATTGAGGTTACCGACCATCCATGGTTTGTGGCGTGTCAATTTCACCCGGAATTTAAATCACGTCCAACTAGGTCGCAAGCATTATTTCATGGCTTCATTGGTGCAGTGGTTAATAAATAATTTAACGATGAAACAATATAAAAGACCTATATAGAGAACGTATATTCGTTGTTTATGTGGGTCTTTTTAATTATAAGTGACTTTCCATCAATATGACATAAAAAATATGTTCTTTAAAAAGAAGGAATTTTCACTATCCATGTAGAAATATGTGAGTAGAGATAAATTTATGTTCGAGGTGGGAGAAGGTTATCTTTATGAAAAAGGAAATATTAGTGGTTGATGACCAACCAGGTATTCGCTTACTTTTACAGGAGATATTCACAAATGACGGGTATCATGTAACGATGGCAAAAACCGGGAAGGAAGCATTGGATATATTATACAATAGCTCATTCGACTTGCTGATGCTGGATTATAAGTTGCCTGTTGTGGACGGTGTGCAGGTAATCCAGAAGTTGGAACATGATAAAGTTGAAATACCTGTTATTTTAATGAGTGGTTTATCGGAAGAAATTTTGGAGGAATCTCAACAATTCGAGTTGGTAAAAAAAGTCCTAGCAAAGCCATTTAATGTTCAGGATGTCAGTAACTTTACAAAAGGTTTAATTGGATGACGTAACCAAAGGTATAAATAGATAGCAATTGTGCAGCTGACTGATACCATTAGCTGCTATTTGTTATGCGGGATACAGCTGGATAGGCACTTTCGCTTTTGTTCTTGCGAGTTGATGATGTTGTTGGTATTCTTATATTGTAGTTTAATTTAATAGAGACAGACATAGTCATCTAAGGAGGATATAGAATGCCATTAGTATCAATGAAAGATATGCTCGAAAAGGGCAAGGAAAATGGCTATGCAGTTGGACAATTCAATTTAAATAATATGGAATATGCCCAAGCTATTCTGCAGGCTGCTGAAGAAGAAAAGTCACCGGTTATTCTTGGTGTTTCTGAAGGCGCCGGAAAATACATGGACGGATTCAAAGTGGTGGTTTCAATGGTTAAAGCACTCATGGAAGAGTACGGTACAACTGTTCCTGTTGCTATCCATCTTGATCATGGTTCAAGCTTTGAAGCATGCGCAAAAGCAATTCAGGCAGGGTTTACATCTGTAATGATTGATGCGTCTTCACAACCATTAGATGATAATATTGCATTAACTAAAAAAGTGGTTGAACTGGCACATATTCATGGCGTATCTGTTGAGGCAGAACTTGGTCGTGTTGGCGGGCAGGAAGATGACATAATTGTTGAAGATGCAGAAGCTGCATATGCAATCCCTGCAGAGTGCGAAAGACTTGTAAACGAAACAAATGTTGATTGCTTTGCACCAGCTCTTGGTTCCGTACATGGTCCTTATAAAGGTGAACCAAACCTCGGATTTGACCGCATGGAGGAAGTCATGAACCTGACGAATATTCCACTTGTATTGCATGGTGGTACGGGAATCCCAACAAAAGATATTAAACGTGCAATTTCCTTAGGTTCAGCAAAAATTAATGTAAATACAGAGAGTCAGATTGCTCAAGCGAAGAAAGTTCGTGAAGTATTAAATGAAAAACCTGATCTATACGATCCACGTAAGTATCTTGGCCCAAGCCGTGACGCAATTAAGGAAACGGTTATTGGAAAAATGCGTGAATTTGGTTCTTCCAAACAGGCAAAATAGTACGAGCAATCTAAGCATAATGTTAGTAGAAAGACAATTGTATGAAAGTGAGGGACATAAACGATGAAATTTTTTATCGACACAGCAAATATAGAAGAGGTCCGTTCCGCAAATGAACTTGGTATCTTAGCAGGCGTGACCACGAACCCAAGTCTAGTAGCAAAAGAAGGTATTTCTTTTCATGATCGATTAAAAGAAATTACAGATGAAGTGTCAGGTTCAGTAAGTGCTGAGGTTATTGCTGAGGACGCTGAAGGCATGATTAAAGAAGGTAAAGAACTTGCGGCAATTGCACCAAATATAACCGTTAAAGTTCCGATGACATTGGAAGGACTCAAAGCTGTAAAGGCATTCAGTGATCTGAATATCAAAACGAACGTTACATTAATTTTTAATGCCAATCAAGCGTTACTTGCTGCACGAGCAGGTGCATCATATGTATCGCCATTTCTTGGTCGTTTAGATGATATTGGTCATGATGGAATGACGTTAATTTCAACGATTTTTGAAATATTTGATCTTCATGATATAAGCACAGAAATCATTGCCGCATCAATCAGGAACCCATTACATGTTATTGATGCTTCACTAAATGGAGCGCACATAGCAACAATTCCATATAAAGTTCTAGGTCAGCTTGTTAAGCATCCATTAACAGAACAAGGTATTGAAAAATTCCTGTCTGATTGGAATAACCAAAAATAAGCGCATAGAATTGGAAAAATTGTGCAACATAAAGGAAATAAAAGTAAACAAACAGGAAATATGTTTTTCAAAATTAACTTTTTGAATAACCTCAACCGGCAAAAGGGGCTATAATTATGGCCACTCCGGAATTAGTACATTCTGTACGTCAAAAAGTGAGGTGCCACAAATGCAGAAAATGCTAGTGGAAGGCGGAAACTTATTAAACGGGAAGGTCCGAATCAACGGGGCCAAAAATAGTGCTGTCGCGTTATTACCTGCTGCACTTTTAGCTGATTCTCATGTAATGATTGAAGGGCTACCAGAAATTTCAGATGTATACACCCTTGGTGACTTGCTTGAAGAAATTGGTGGCAAAGTAAGCTGGGATGGGCAGACAGTGCATATTAATCCAGAAAATATGGTATCAATGCCACTGCCAAATGGAAAAGTGAAAAAACTCCGAGCGTCCTACTATTTCATGGGTGCGATGTTAGGGAAGTTTAACCAGGCAGTTATCGGTTTGCCGGGTGGCTGTCACTTAGGCCCTCGTCCAATTGATCAGCACATCAAAGGCTTCGAGGCACTTGGAGCCGAGGTTACCAATGAACAAGGTGCAATTTACATCAGAGCCAATGAACTAAGAGGTGCACGAATATATCTGGACGTCGTTAGTGTTGGCGCAACAATTAATATTATGCTTGCTGCTGTTAAGGCAAAAGGTAAAACAGTCATTGAAAATGCAGCCAAAGAACCAGAGATAATTGATGTAGCAACGTTGCTGACAAATATGGGGGCGAAAATTAAAGGTGTCGGAACAGATGTTATCCGAATTGAAGGTGTTGAGAATCTGCACGGATGCCGCCATACCATTATTCCTGATCGAATTGAAGCTGGAACCTATGCAATCGCAGCTGCAGCTCAGGGTAAAGAAGTAATTATCGACAATGTGATATCACAGCATCTGGAGTCTGTATTAGCTAAGTTACGTGAAATGGGCGTGGTAGTGGAAGAAAAAGACGAGCAACTATACATTGCACCGAAAAAGCCACTCAAGAGCGTTGATGTTAAAACACTAGTCTACCCAGGCTTTCCTACCGATTTACAGCAGCCTTTTACAACGTTATTAACTAAAGCAGTTAATACAGGTGTTGTTACAGATACAATTTATTCAGCAAGATTAAAACATATTGATGAATTACGGCGAATGAATGCTATAATAAAAGTTGAGGGTGGTTCTGTCATTGTCTCAGGACCAGTGCAATTAGAAGGTGCACGCGTAAAAGCAACCGATTTACGTGCGGGTGCATCACTGATTATCGCCGGACTAATGGCAAATGGAATCACCGAAATTACCGGCCTGGAACATATTGATCGAGGATACGAGAAAATTACAGAGAAACTAATCGACCTCGGTGCAAATGTATGGCGGGAAGAAATGACACAACAGGAAATAGAGCAATTTCAAAATTCGTAGTCCAAAGCGCCCGATTAGCGACGTATGGACTGCGCCCGCGCATCGCGGGTGGATCGATGTTGCCGCGCATAGCGGCGGTATTAGTCGATCATTCCTTCCGTATGAGATAAAGGAAACACGAAGAGCGCATGCGATTCGCTGTTGACTTATCGTAAGGAGGAGAAGGAAGTCCACTAGTCGTTGGGAGCTGGAGCTGGACGTAGAGAGAAAAAAACAGATGCTCTAATTCTGCGTTGTTATCTCCATATTTAATATCTTCTTGGGATGAGGGTATTACATTTAAAGGGAGAGAGATATCATGGAAAGAAGTTTAACAATGGAAATCGTACGCGTCACAGAAGCAGCTGCCCTATCATCAGCTCGTTGGATGGGACGAGGCAAAAAGGAAGAGGCAGATGATGCTGCAACAACTGCTATGCGGGACGTTTTTGATACAATCCCGATGCAGGGTACAGTTGTAATCGGTGAAGGGGAAATGGATGAAGCGCCAATGCTTTATATTGGTGAGAAGCTTGGTACTGGATCTGGCCCTAGTGTGGATATTGCTGTTGATCCGCTGGAAGGAACAAACATTGTTGCCCAGGGTACATGGAATGCACTAGCAGTTATTGCAATTGCTGATCATAAGAAACTTTTGCATGCACCAGACATGTACATGCAAAAATTAGCTGTCGGTCCAGAATCAGTAGGCAAAGTGGATATAAATGCATCAACACTTGATAACTTAAAAGCTGTTGCCAAGGCAAAAAACAAAAATATGGAAGACCTTGTGGCAGTCGTTTTGGATCGCCCACGTCATGTGGAGTTAATTGAAGAAATACGCGCTGCAGGTGCACGCATCAAGTTACTTCCAGATGGCGATGTCGCGGGTGCAATGAATACGGCATTTGATGATACAGGTGTAGATATTTTATTTGGGATAGGTGGAGCCCCTGAAGGTGTACTTGCTGCAGTTGCCCTGAAGTGTCTGGGTGGTGAAATGCAAGGGAAGCTTGTCCCTTCAAACGATGAAGAAAGAAAACGTTGTAAAGAAATGGGTATAGCTGACACAGATAAAGTATTTTACATGGATGATTTCTGTGGCGGTGATGATGCAATCTTTGCTGCGACAGGAGTTACTGACGGTGAATTGTTACAGGGTGTCCAGTTTAAAGGTGTCAAAGCAACTACACAAACAGTAGTTATGCGCGCTAAAAGCGGAACAGTCCGCTTTATCGATGGTGATCACAGCCTGAAGAAAAAACCAAACCTCGTAATGGAACCATAATAAATTATTATTGAAGGGAGCCATATTATTCTCGGCTTCCTTCTCTATTAATCATCCAACTGGCAAGAATATAAAAATAGAGTTGAATGTTATGATACAAACAGGTATTATGGTAGATGTTTAATACTAGTAAAGAATGGTTAATATAATTTATAAAAACAAACTTCTATTCTAGCTTCCGACAACTCTTCATTTCTGTTAGAACAGACCATATAACTAATAAACCCGAGTAACTAACTCATAGAAAAAATTGACTTTTTGCCAAGCTTTACTGGCAGAAGCCTTAGTTGCACTTATGCAGTAAAAAAGGATTTATACTTTCTTATCTGAACTTCATACTTTTGTTTAAATTTTAAAATGTAAAAATGAATAGGCGTGGTGATTAAATGGCTGAATTATCAATCTCTCACCTAGAGACGTTAACATTGAAGGATGTATATGCTCTAGCACGAGAGCACAAGGTTTCTTATTATTCGAAACTGACAAAAAAAGAACTTATTTTTGCTATACTTAAGGCTCAAGCTGAAAAAGATGGCTACTTATTTATGGACGGGGTACTTGAGATTATTACATCAGAAGGGTTCGGTTTCTTACGACCAATCAATTACTCTGCAAGTGCAGAAGACATATATATATCTGCATCCCAGATTCGCCGCTTTGATTTAAGAAATGGGGATAAAGTATCTGGAAAGGTACGCCCTCCAAAAGAAAATGAACGCTATTATGGACTTTTGCATGTAGATGCGGTTAATGGCGAAGATCCTGAAACTTCAAAGGAACGTGTGCATTTTCCTGCTTTAACAGCACTATATCCTGATCGGTTTATGCAGTTGGAAAAAAACACGAAAAGCCTTTCTACCCGAATTATAGATCTGATGACTCCAGTTGGCTTTGGACAGCGAGGTTTAATTGTTGCACCGCCAAAGGCTGGTAAAACTGTACTATTAAAAGAAATAGCAAATAGTATCTCAGCAAATCATCCGGATGCAAAACTGATTATTCTGCTAGTGGACGAGCGTCCTGAAGAAGTTACGGATATCGAACGTTCCGTACATGCTGATGTCGATGTAGTTAGTTCAACATTTGATGAAGGTCCAGAAAGTCATATTAAGGTATCTGAGCTTGTCTTGGAACGAGCAATGCGATTAGTTGAGCATAAACGTGATGTAATTGTATTAATGGATAGTATTACCCGTTTGGCACGTGCATACAATCTTGTTATTCCCCCGAGTGGCAGAACACTCTCAGGTGGTATAGATCCTGCTGCATTCCATCGTCCTAAACGGTTCTTTGGAGCGGCACGTAACATTGAAGAGGGCGGAAGTTTCACGATTCTGGCAACTGCTCTAGTTGATACAGGTTCACGGATGGACGATGTTATTTATGAAGAATTTAAAGGAACAGGTAACATGGAACTTCATCTTGACCGCAGTCTGGCTGAGCGTCGGATATTCCCGGCAATCGATATTTTAAAATCAGGCACACGAAAAGAAGAATTGCTCGTCTCCAAAGAACACTTGGATAAAATTTGGGCTATCCGAAAAACGATGCAGGATTCACATAACTTTCTCGATCGCTTCCTGAAACGGTTAAGATCGTCGAAGAATAATATGGAATTTTTTCAGCAAATGGAAGAAGAAATGAGCCGCAAAGGAATTAAGAAGTAAACCGACAGTTGAGAAATCTACCTTAAAAGGGGCCAAGTTTTCTACCCTTGGGAAGTTTTTAGCTATTGCAATCAATCCTATAGACTGTTATAATTTTTTTATGTGAGTTTAGATAAGGTATTGTGCCTATGACGGCTCTTGCAATAAACTCTGTTCCAAAGGATTCAGGGCAAAAAGGAGTGGAAAGACATGAAAAAAGATATTCATCCAGAATACAGAAAAGTTGTGTTTCTTGATACAAGCTCAGATTTTAAATTCATGAGTGGCTCAACACAAGACTCAGAAGAAACTATTGAGTGGGAAGATGGTAACACATATCCATTGATCCGTGTTGAAATCAGTTCAGATTCACACCCGTTCTACACAGGTAAACAAAAAGCTGACAAAGTTGGCGGACGTGTAGACCGATTCAAGAAAAAATATAATATGAACTAAAAGGCTGAATGAACTGGGGAAAAATATATTTTGCACATAGCGTGCTTTGTATCCCAGTCCTGAAGCTGGATTGATAAAAGGCTGGATAGCTCAGTCAAAAGTAGAAACAGGCAAAATGTCTTACCTTTGCCTGTTTTTTTACTTTCATTTTTAAACAAACGACTTAGTATGTGGGATAGGATAACCTAATATTAGAAAACTTAGCTGATAAATGCTAAAGGTCCTATCAATATTTGTCGAAATTAGTGTTAAACTATAATATAAATACATATACGTTGAAGGGAGATCCCGCATATGTACATTATGAAACAAAGCGGCTGGGTAGAAGTAATCTGTGGTAGTATGTTTTCCGGTAAATCAGAAGAACTTATACGCCGCGTACGCCGTGCAACATATGGCAACTTATCTGTACGCGTATTTAAGCCAGCGATTGATGATCGCTTTGCAGATGATTCAGTTGTAACCCATAACGGCACATCGGCTATTGCCCGCCCTGTCAAAAACTCAGATGAAATTCTGGAAGATATTGATAATGAAGTAGATGTGATTGGTATTGATGAAGTCCAATTTTTTGATGAAAATATTACAGCTGTTGCTGATGAATTGGCAAATAAAGGCATTCGTGTAGTTATAGCAGGTCTGGACACAGATTTTCGCGGGGAACCGTTTGGACCTATGCCAAAATTAATGGCGCTGAGCGAATCAGTGTCTAAGCTTAATGCAATCTGCCCAGTTTGCGGATCACCAGCAAGTCGTACACAACGCTTAATTGATGGGAGACCAGCATCATATGATGACCCGGTAATAATGGTAGGAGCATCTGAATCCTATGAACCAAGATGCCGTCATCACCATGAAGTCCCAAACAAACCCAGAAATGAAGCAGTAAAAACCCTATCAAAACTGTCCAAGTAAAAGAGTGCATTCGCGCTCTTTTTTTGTTTTTGGTTAGAGGTGGTTGGGGCTGATTTTGGCCTGAAAACTGAATAATTGCTAGTGAGTACTGAATCAAGCGTAACGAAAACTGAAACAGCAGTGTTGAAAACTGAATAAACAGCAATCTGCCCCGAATTAGACTGAATAATTCATGTGAAGACTGAATCTCGTCGCAGTGTCCCACCAAGATAGGAAGATTTTCTGCTGAGGCAGAAAATCACCATCTTCTGAAATCAGCCTAATTTTGGCCTGAAAACTGAATAATTGCTAGTGAGTACTGAATAGGCTGCAACGAAAACTGAAACAGCAAGGCTGAAAACTGAATAAACGGCAATCTGCCCCGAATTAGACTGAATAATCCAGGTGAAGACTGAATCTCGTCGCAGTGCCTCCCCCGCCAAGATAGGAAGATTTTCTGCTGAGGCAGAAAATCACCATCTTCTGGATTTGGCCTAATTTTGGCCTGAAAACTGAATAATTGCTAGTGAGTACTGAATCAAGCGTAACGAAAACTGAATCAGTAGTGTTGAAAACTGAATAAACAGCAATCTGCCCCGAATTAGACTGAATAATTCATGTGAAGACTGAATCTCGTCGCAGTGGTCCCCAGGGTAGGAAGAATTTCTGCTGAGGCAGAAAATCACCATCATCTGAAATCAGCCTGATTTTGGCCTGAAAACTGAATAATTGCTAGTGAATACTGAATCAAGCGTAACCAAAACTGAAACAGCAGTGTTGAAAACTGAATAAACGGCAATGTTGCACAAATTAGACTGAATAATTCATGTGAAGACTGAATCTCGTCGCAGTGTCCCACCAAGGTAGGAAGATTTTTGTGTTCGTCTTGCTTTTAGCTTGAAAACTGAATAAACATAATAAAAGACTGAATTACTTGCAAAAAAACTGAATTCAAGAAAAAATTCCCAATATTGCACCCTAACTGACCAATATTAGTAACAGAAAATCATTAAACTAGCTGAACTTTGCGATCAAAATATAAAAGTCACTGCTGCATTTAGAGTGAATTTTTAATTTCTAATATAAACATTCTGGTAAAATACTATTTTCATAAAAAGGACCACAAGTTATATATAACAGTGTATATTAAGTTTATATATAACTTGAAAGGTTGTGGGCAAATGATTATTAAACCACATGAAATGAACATCTACAGTTTGAAGTTAGAGGCACTGGGCAGGAGGACAGAAGATTACCACCGAGAAAAAAGTAAGATTCAGGATGAAATTGTGAAAAACAAGAGTGGTATAAAGGGGGAACGTGAAATCAGCTATCCTCTTTCGTTTCTTACTCCTGAAGATTACTTAATTCTGCATAACCTCCGTGTTCCGAGCTTACAAAGTCACTTTGAAATTGACACTCTTATTCCAAGCAGAAACTATTTATTAATTGTTGAGGTCAAAAATTGGTATGGCACATTATATTTTGACGGAGAGAATCAAGTGATTCGCGTAGGAGACGACGGTAAAGAGGAAGGTCTGCCTAATCCAATTCCTCAAGTTGAACTACAGCGCCACAGATTACGGTTATGGCTAAATCAGCAGAATTTCCCACAAATTCCGCTATTATACTTCGTTGTTTATAGTTCCCCAAGTACAATAATTAAACCATTGTCCTCTAACAATCCTGTACCAAAAGAAGTTATTCATAGCAATTTACTTTTTCATAAAATAAAAGAATTAAACCGACAATTCAGGGACCCCATTTTTGATATGGACATGCTTCAACAACTATCTTCTAAACTACTAGCTGATCATACACCTTATGATACTAATGTTCTTAACAACTTTAGTGTCAAAAGAAGTGAACTGATTAAAGGAGTATTTTGCCCACAGTGCTCATCGGTACCAATGGAAAGACTAAATCGTAAGTGGCATTGCAGGCATTGTAATCACTTTTCAGCAAATGCACATATACCAGCATTGAATGATTATTATTTATTGTTTGGTGAAAACATAAGGAACAGGGAGGCGAGGGAATTTCTGATGGTAGACTCTCCTGAGGTAATGAAAAATTTGTTGTTGAACAGCGGATACAGTTATACTGGTAACACAAAATCACGGTCTTATCGATTAGAATTAAAATAAGATATTTCTGCTCGAAAACTGAATTAGCGCTAACGAGTACTGAATCAGGTACAACGAATACTGAATAAGCTGCAACGAAAATTGAATAAACGCCACATTGTCCCAATAAAGACTGAATAATTCGTACGAAGACTGAATCGCACAACCGCACAACCGCATAAACCCGCAACCGCGCACCCACGCAACCGAACCCCAGCACCCCAAATTAAAAAGACACTCTGCAAAGCACAGAAAGACACCAGAACAAAAGTAAACTTTGACCTCCACACGGGAGTATACTATAATTATACTGTTAATCAGAAAGAGGTGACCGTGATGTTAGAACGTATACAATCATTGGAAAATCGTTATAATAAATTAAATGAACTACTTAGTGATCCGGATATTATAAGTGATACGAACAAATTGCGGGAGTATTCGAAGGAACAAGCAGGTCTTGAGGAAATCATTCAGGTATACCGTGAATATAAGGATAAGATGTCGCAGTTGGATGATGCAAAAGCTATGCTTGAAGATGATCTTGATGATGAGATGGATGATATGGTTAAAATGGAAATTGAGGAATTAAAAGAAGACACAGAATCGCTGGAAGAGAAGCTGAAAATTCTCCTTCTGCCAAAAGACCCGAATGATGATAAAAACGTTATTATGGAAGTTCGTGGTGCTGCCGGTGGTGATGAAGCAGCGCTATTTGCTGGTGATCTTTACCGTATGTATTCCAAGTATGCCGAGATGCAAGGATGGAAAATCGATGTCATTGAGGCAAGCTCTACAGGAGTTGGCGGGTATAAAGAGATTATTTTTATGATCAATGGTACTGGAGCATACTCCAAGTTGAAATATGAAAATGGTGCACACCGCGTTCAGCGTGTTCCTGAAACAGAGTCTGGTGGCCGGATTCATACATCAACGGCGACAGTAGCTGTACTGCCTGAGACAGAAGATGTTGAAGTTGATATTCATGAAAAAGATATTCGTGTAGATACATTCGCATCAAGTGGTCCTGGTGGGCAAAGTGTTAACACTACAATGTCCGCTGTTCGTCTGACTCATGAACCAACAGGTGTTGTGGTATCATGTCAGGATGAAAAATCACAGATTAAAAACAAGGAAAAAGCGATGAAAGTATTGCGGGCGCGTATTTATGATAAATTTCAGCGTGAGGCACAAGCTGAATATGATGAGCACAGAAAATCAGCAGTTGGTACAGGAGATCGTTCGGAACGTATTCGTACGTATAATTTCCCGCAAACTCGTGTTACCGATCACCGCATCGGTTTAACAATTCAGAAGCTTGATCAGGTATTAGAAGGTAAGTTAGATGACTTTATTGATGCAATGTTAGTTGAAGAACAAACCAAAAAACTAGAACAAATTGGTGAATAAAATGGAAAAAGAATCCAAACAACATGAAGTCCTTCAGTGGGCTTCTCTTTTTTTAAAAAAACATAACCGTGAACCAAGAGTCGCTGAGTTGTTACTGCAGCATTTTCTTGTAGTATCCAGATCGGAATTCTTTACGATGATGCGTGATCCAGTTCCAAAAAAAGTCGAAGCGCAGTTTCAGGATGCTATTGAAAAGCACGCAGAAACCGGTGTTCCAATCCAGCATATTATTGGTCATGAAGAATTTTACGGCAGGAAATTTCGTGTGAACGAGTATACCCTTATCCCTAGGCCAGAAACGGAAGAGCTTGTCCAGCAAGTTATTCAAACATCAGTAAATGAATCATGCACAATTGTCGATATTGGAACAGGCAGTGGGGTTATTGCTGTAACGCTGGCACTCGAACTTCCAAAAGCGACTGTTTATGCGACCGATATTTCAGAGGATGCGCTTATTGTTGCAAATCAAAATGCAAAACAATTGGGTGCAAAAGTCACATTCCTACAAGGTGACTTCCTTGAACCGTTCATTGGGGAAAAGGCAGATATTATTGTTTCAAACCCGCCGTATATTGCTCCTCAGGATAAAGCTAATCTCACAGATACGGTGGAAAAATTTGACCCGGAGCTTGCGCTTTTTGCTGATGAGAATGGGTTAGCTGCATATCGTCAAATCATCGCAAATATTCCTTGTGTCATAAATGATTCTGCTGCTGTTTTTTTCGAAATTGGTGACGGCCAAGGTGAAGCTGTTCGGGATCTTTTAACTGAACAATTCCCAACGAGTAACGTGCAAGTCATGAAAGACATCAACAAAAAAGACCGAATTATCCAAGCTCTCGTGTAAAAAAATAATAGATTACTAGTTTAAAAAAATATTCCCCTGCCCATACTGTTTGTAAATCAGATGGAGGGGGATTATAACGATGAAGAAACTAGTAATTTCAGCAATTATATTTTTTATTATTATATTATCGATGCCTGTTAAGGGAATAAGTGATGAATCAAATTCCGATTCCAATATTAAAGTTATACCGGATGAGGCGATCCGGTTACGCATTCTAGCAAACAGTGATAATGAGGAAGATCAGCAATTAAAACGTATGGTCCGCGACGAGGTTAACGCTGTTATTTCCGAATGGGTGAAAGAGATAACGGACATTAATAAAGCTAGAAAATTAATTGAAGAACGCATCCCAAAAATTGAAGCAATTGTAGCAGAAGTACTGAAACAGGAAAACAAAGAGCAATCGTATAAGGTAGAATATGGAACGAATGTCACATTTCCGGCAAAGTTATATGGAAATTTTCTATATCCACCTGGTGAGTATGAAGCGGTTTTGATAACGCTCGGCCAAGGTGAAGGTGCTAATTGGTGGTGTGTTCTATTTCCTCCGTTATGTTTTTTGGACTTTTCTAATGGAACGAGTGTAGCCAGTGCAAGTACTGACAAAGAGGTAGCTGACAGAGAGGAAACTGAAAAGGATGAACAAGCTGAAGTGAAATTTTTTCTCTTTGAATGGTTTGGTTGGTCATAGACTTCATAGTTTTTGCATAGAATATTAGAAAACGCGGCTTATACGTAAGCTTAAGTTAAAACTATCAAAAATCATAGAGGTGAAAAAAATGAAGCTAATCGCAGCGAACCAAACATCTCAGGAGAAACTGGAAAACTTTCTAAACAGCAATGACAACGTGGAACAGGATTTGTTAAAGAAAAAAGGTTATGTCGTGGAAATTGAGGATAATATCGAAGGATGCTTTATATTAGATTCCATTGAGGAAGGTATATATTGGCTAAAACAGCTTTATATTACGAAAGACTACGCGAAATCGTTACCTATATTGCTGGAAGCTATTCTAGCAATGGCAAAAGAAAAACAAGCGAAGAAGGTATTTGTCCACAGCCACCAGCCAATGGTCGATGTTTTACTGGAAGCATTACAGTTTTATCCACAAAAAGAGAATGTTTTCGTGGATAAACGTCCAATCGACAAAGGCAGTTGGTGGACTTATAACGTATCTTAATCACATATCCACACTTATGCACAAATTCTTGTGTATAAGGTGTTTAAAAACTGTGGATTTAATATATAACTTATTAACAATCCCCCGTTAATAAGGCATAATTTGTGGATAGTCTGTGGAAAAATCTCCAACAGGCTATTTTTTTTGCCAAAAAAACCACCATCGACTAAAATTAACGTTAGAAAAGAGGCTCAGCGATGGTTCAAACAAAACGATGGAATGTACAAACAAATAAAATGGCAATCAAAGAAGCGGCCACCCTATTAAAAGGTGGTAAAACAGTAGCTTTTCCAACTGAAACGGTCTATGGATTAGGGGCAGATGCAACAAATGAAACTGCTGTATCAGGAATTTTCAAAGCAAAGGGAAGGCCTGAAGACAATCCGTTAATCGCCCATGTTGCCACAAAACAGCAATTAGGCAATTTGGTAAGCTCACTATCACCAACTGCAGAAAAGTTGATTGATGCATTCACTCCTGGCCCGGTAACGTTTGTCCTGCCAAGTAATGGAACGTGCGCATTTAATGTAACAGCAGGGTTATCCACAATTGGTGTTCGAATACCAGATCATCCGGTTGCGAACAAGTTACTAAAAGAATGCGGTATACCAATCGCCGCTCCGAGTGCAAATGTTTCCGGAAAGCCAAGTCCAACAACGGCTGACCATGTATGGGCAGACTTAAATGGGAAAATTGCCGGATTAGTTGATGGTGGGCCAACTGGAGTTGGTGTTGAATCGACAGTGATTGACTGTACACAGGAAATACCGATCATCTTAAGGCCAGGTGGTTTAACAAAAGAACAGCTTGAACGGGTAGTTGGTAAGGTTATAATTGATCCTGCACTGGCAAATACATCCGAGAAGCCAAAAGCTCCTGGAATGAAATATCGGCATTATGCACCAGAAGTACCATTGTGGTTAGTAGATGGTTCACCTGAAAAAATGCAGGAAATAATAAATGACGAACGAGCTCAACATAGTCGTGTAGGCGTGATGGCAAGTACTTCCACATCGCAAAAACTAACAGCTGATCGAATTATACCGCTTGGCGTCGACTTAGAGGAAATTGCGGCCACCCTTTATGATGCCTTACGTGAATTCAAGGATGGAGATATAGATTTAATTATTTGCGAAACGTTTCCAGAAACAAGTATCGGTGAGGCAGTTATGAATCGCCTGAAAAAAGCATCCTCAGCTTATCTGAAAGATTAACATCACATATTTTCACTTGGACATGCATATAGTTTAATAGCATATCCGAGGGGGATGGAGGATGTCGGTTTATCAGATTGGGGAAGTAGTATCGCTTTTATTTATGGCACTTGCGTTAGGAATGGATGCATTTTCAGTTAGTTTAGGCATGGGAATGCAAAAGATTCGGTTAAAGCGTATTGCATTAATTGGAATCATAATCGGGTTATTTCATATCATAATGCCATTTATTGGTATCATGCTGGGACAAGCAATCTCCACACAAATCGGGCAGTTTACAACACTTGCTGGAGGTTTGTTGCTAGTTGGAATTGGTGCACAAATGGTATTCTCAGCATTTAATCATGATACAAAAAAAATTGTACAACCAGTAGGAATTGGTTTATTATTTTTTGCCATTAGTGTTAGCCTTGATAGTTTTTCGGTAGGATTGAGTCTAGGCATGTCTGAAGTAAAAACAATGATAGCACTAATGCTGTTTGGTGTTGTCAGCACCGTTTTAACCTGGGCGGGAATGATTTTAGGAAAAAAGGTACACGGATTGCTAGGTGTGTACAGTGAAATTTTAGGTGGCAGTATCCTTTGCAGTTTCGGTCTCAATATTCTATTTGGATAAAAATTGGTTTACTGGGTTTCCTGCTACTGAAGGAGACCTTTTTTCATGGAATTAAATTCTCGCAAGACTAGAAGTTAATTATTTTTTTCTAAAAAGAATATCCTTTTAAAGTGTCTGACAATCTCCTTTATTCTATGGTATAGTTTGAATGTGGATTTAGATAATCGGAGGTATCCATATGAAGATATTGTTCGTGTGTACAGGAAATACGTGCCGGAGCCCAATGGCAGAAGCGTTAATTAAACATAAGATGCCTGATATTCAGGTGCAGTCGGCGGGGATTTTTGCAGGGGAAAATCAACGTCCGAATAACTATGCAATACAAGCCTTGCTTGAGCGTGGAATCACTTTGGACACTAAATCGCAGCCTGTTACAGATAAGCTTTTGCATTCGTCAGATTTAGTGATCACCATGACGACGCAGCATAAACAATCCCTAATATTGCAGTACCCTAATTTTCAGGACAAATATTTCACGCTAAAAGAGTACGTATCAGAATCGGATAAAAAAGTATGGAATGAACTTAAGAAGGCCTATGCTGACTATGAAGAGAAACGATCCCAGTTTATTCACAAAAATCAGCATGAGCTTAAAAATCATCGCTTGGAAGAAGAGCTTACAAAACACTTACAGGATGACATTGAGCACATTCAGAAACTGGAAGCTAACTTAATTAATTATGATATTTCCGATCCGTTCGGAGGCGATTTTAAAACATATCAAGCGACATTAGAAGAAATGGAAAAGCATATTGATTTACTGCATAAAAAAATAAACGACCCTAACACTTAAAAAATGAAACGATTTGATGCATAATAAAAGCAGGATATTTTCAACTGAGAAGGAGAGATGAGCGATGAAAGTTATTCTAACAGCAGACCATGCGGGTATGACAATTCGTAATGAAGTGAAAAACCTGTTGGACGAAATGAACATTGAATACGAGGATACTGGTTGTTCTTGCGAGACATCAGTTGATTATCCAGACTATTCTTTACCTGCCGCTGAACGTGTTGCCAGTGGTGAATTTGACCGTGGTATCTTTATTTGCGGAACAGGGATCGGCATGTCGATTTCAGCAAATAAAGTAAAAGGTATAAGATGTGCACTGACACACGATGTTTATAGTGCAAAATTAACTCGACAGCACAATGATTCCAATGTGCTTGCAATGGGCGAGCGTGTAATTGGCCCAGGTCTTGGCCGAGAAATCGCCAAAACATGGCTGGAAACTGAATTTGACGGCGGGCGTCACGCAAATCGTATTGGAAAAATCACATCATACGAAGATAAATAAAGTCTCCTTATACAGGATGGTGAATTATGATGGCAGATTTAATAAAGAAAGTCGAGCGTGATGTGGAAGCTGTTGTTACAGAATGGATTGACAGCGGACATCTTAATCAGGGCGAACTATTTGTAGTTGGCTGTTCAACAAGTGAAGTAGCTGGCTCACAAATAGGCACGTCAGGAAGTGAAGAAATTGCTTCAGTTATTTTTAAAGCGTTAACAAGGCTAAAGGAGCAAACTGGTATTCAGCTCATTTTTCAATGCTGTGAACATCTGAATCGGTCCTTGGTTATGGAAAAAGAAACAATGCAACAGCAGCACCTAGATGAGGTTTCCGTTATTCCGGTGCGAAAAGCAGGTGGATCAATGGCAACGTTTGCTTATAAGAATTTGGTTGAACCAGTAGTTGTCGAAACTGTCCAGGCAAACAGTGGGATGGATATCGGTGAAACAATGATCGGCATGCACTTAAGACAGGTAGCAGTTCCACTCCGATTTCGACAACGGATGGTGGGTGATGCACGGGTGACCACTGCACGTACACGGCCAAAATTAATTGGCGGTAAGCGAGCAGTATATGAAGATATAGATTTAAATAATCGTTGCACTTAATTTACACAAGGGGGAAGTAAAATGGATCATGTTAAACAAGCAGATAATGAACTATACAATGCAATACAAGCAGAAAAAACGCGCCAGCATGAAAAAATTGAACTAATCGCATCTGAGAACTTCGTATCGGAAGCAGTTATGGAGGCAATGGGTTCCGTACTGACGAACAAATATGCAGAAGGTTACCCGGGTAAACGCTATTATGGTGGCTGTGAGCATGTTGATGTCGTGGAAAATCTGGCACGTGATCGCGCGAAGGAATTGTTTGATGCAGAACATGCCAACGTTCAGCCGCATTCAGGTGCGCAAGCAAATATGGCTGTTTATTTTACCGCATTGGAACCAGGTGATACGGTTCTTGGGATGAACTTGAACCATGGTGGTCACCTAACACATGGAAGCCCAGTAAATTTCAGTGGCAAGCTTTATAATTTCGTTGACTATGGTGTCGATAAGGAAACAGAGCAACTTGATTATGATGCAGTTTTAGAACAGGCAAAAGAAGTACAGCCGAAGTTGATTGTTGCGGGTGCCAGTGCCTATTCACGTGAAATTGATTTTGGCAAATTCCGTGAAATTGCCGATGCTGTAGGTGCATATCTCATGGTTGATATGGCGCACATCGCCGGTCTTGTAGCTTCAGGCCTCCACTCTAATCCTGTACCGCATGCAGACTTCGTCACAACTACAACACATAAAACATTACGTGGCCCACGGGGTGGAATGATTCTCTGTAAAGAAGAATACGCGAAAAAAATAGATAAATCCGTATTCCCTGGCATGCAGGGTGGCCCGTTAATGCATGTGATTGCTGCAAAAGCAACATCATTTAACGAAGCGTTATCAGATGATTTTAAAACATACTCTACACAGATCATTGAAAATGCAAAAACTTTGGGTGAAGCTTTGACAAATGAAGGAGTTCGCATTGTATCAGGAGGAACAGACAATCATTTACTACTGCTTGACGTTACGCCACTGGAACTTACGGGTAAGGTAGCTGAAAAAGTACTGGATGAAATTGGTATTACAACGAATAAAAACACAATTCCATTTGATACGGAAAGTCCATTCGTAACTAGCGGCGTCCGAATTGGTACTGCTGCTGTGACAACACGTGGTTTTGCTGAGGCAGAAATGAAAGAAATCGCATCAATAATTTCATTTACGCTAAGAAATCATGAAGATGAAGTTAAATTAAGTGAAGCTGCAGATCGCGTTAAAGCGTTAACTGGCAAATTTCCACTATACGCATAATTAATTAGGGTGTTCCTTTTTGAGGAGCATCCTTTTTGGCAGATAAGAGAGTATAAGGGGTTAAAGAAGTAAAATACGCTTTCATAAGAATCCCTTTAATAAATGCCAAGTTCTCTAACAATATTTTTAAAGAAACTGGTTAAAAAAGTTATTTTTACGGTTCACTTGAAAGCTTGTCCGTTTTTCAGTACAATTTTAAAGATGCAATAATTAATAAGGAGTGATCGGCAAAATGGGAAATGTACACGTACTGGATCATCCGTTAATTCAACATAAGTTAACGTACATAAGAGAGAAGTCTACAGGAACAAAAGAATTTCGTGAGCTTGTTGACGAGGTTGCAATGTTAATGGCTTTTGAAATCACAAGAAATTTGCCACTGCAGGAAAAAACAATCAATACACCAGTGATGGAAACACAAACAAAAGTTTTAGCTGGTAAAAAAATTGGGCTTATTCCAATTCTTCGTGCTGGTCTTGGAATGGTTGACGGCGTATTGAAGCTGATTCCAGCAGCAAAAGTAGGCCATGTTGGTTTATACCGCGATCCGGAAACCCTGAAGCCGGTCGAGTATTACATTAAACTTCCATCAGATATTGAAGAGCGTGAATTAATCGTAATCGATCCAATGCTTGCTACGGGTGGATCGGCAAATGATGCAATTCATTCCCTGAAAAAGCGAGGAGCTAAGCAAATCCGTCTGATGTGTCTGATTGCTGCACCTGAAGGCGTGGAAGTAATTAAAGAAGAGCATCCGGATGTTGATATTTACCTTGGAGCGCTTGATGAAAAGTTAGACGATAAAGGCTATATACGACCAGGCCTTGGCGATGCTGGCGACAGGCTTTTTGGTACAAAATAAGTTTAAGGTGGAAGTATTATGAGTAGACGGATAAAAGTCATGACAATATTTGGAACAAGGCCGGAAGCGATTAAAATGGCACCGCTTGTTCTTGAATTGAAAAAACGTCCAGATGAATTTGAGCCAATTGTAACTGTCACGGCTCAGCACCGGGAAATGCTCGATCAAGTGCTTGATATTTTCGGAATAACTCCTGATTTCGATTTAAATATTATGAAACAAAAACAGTCATTGGCACAAATCACAACACGAGCACTAGAGGGCTTGGACGAGGTTATGAAAGATACCAAGCCAGATATTGTACTTGTCCATGGTGACACGACTACAACATTTGCTGCTTCCCTTGCTGGTTACTACAATCAGATTGCGGTTGGACATGTTGAGGCAGGCTTGCGCACCTGGGATAAATATTCACCTTACCCAGAGGAAATGAATCGACAGCTGACCGGTGTTATGGCAGATTTGCATTTTGCACCAACTGATAAATCAATGCAAAACCTGTTGGAGGAAAATAAACCGTCTAACCGGATTTTTGTTACCGGAAATACAGCAATAGATGCATTGAAAACAACGGTTGATGAATCCTATTCGAGCCCGATAATCGACGCACTTGGTGACAAGCGGTTAGTTCTTATGACAGCACATCGCAGGGAAAATCTCGGTAACAATATGGAGCAAATGTTCCGAGCTATAAAACGACTTGTCGAAACGCATGACGATGTTCAGGTTGTCTATCCGGTTCACCTGAATCCAGTCGTTCAGCAAACCGCAAATGATATTTTAGGTGATGACGGTCGTATTCAATTGATTGAGCCACTAGGTGTTGTTGATTTTCATAATTTTGCCGCCAGGTCCCATTTAATTATGACCGATTCAGGAGGAGTCCAGGAAGAAGCACCATCCCTGGGAGTACCTGTTCTTGTTCTGCGTGATACAACTGAACGTCCGGAAGGTATAGACGCCGGAACTTTAAAACTGGCAGGAACTGATGAAAATACTATCTTTGACTTGGCTAACGAATTACTGAGTGATAACGAGGCTCATCTGGAAATGACTAAAGCTTCCAATCCGTATGGCGACGGAGAAGCATCGCGAAAAATAGCCGACGCGATAGCGGGATATTTTAATCGCTAAGTAATAATAGGCTGGGAAAAAGTGTACTAGTCAAAGTATAATCCGAACTGTGATTCGAAAATTCTGAGATAGAATTCGAATCAGTTCGGATTTTTTTGTTGCAGGCATAACTACTTTCAAAAAGGTTTGTGCTGATTAGATATAAGATGTGGATTAGTAAAGATTTTCGTTTGTTCTAATGATGGCTGAGTGCTTGAATTCGTTCCGGCAGAATACTTCGCTTTCCATGGGCACGACCTCAGCCTCCTTGCCCCGGCAAGGGGTATGCCGACGTTGTCCGCAAAGGACGGTTTTAGTCGGCCATCATTTAATCGCTTCCTCCGGGGTCTTCGGAACGTGCTGTTCCCATAGGAGTCTGCGAATTCTGCCTCCACTGGAAGAGGTTTCCTGATTAGAGTCTAAAGTGTTTCCTATGGCTAAGAAGCAATATCACAATAAGCATTGATTAATTTATAGGATAAAGTGAGCAAAACCTAGCGGAGGAAATACATGGAGACTCCTGCGGGAAAAGCAACAGCTGAAGACCCCGCAGGAAGCGGCTTTTGCTTCCGAGGAAGCTGAAGCGTTGTCCGCGGAAAGCGGAATGTATTTCCGAAGCGATGTCAAGCACTCAGCTACTGTTTCGAAGTTTCTATCTGATCAGCAACTTTAATAAACTTGGCTTTCAGTGGGACAGCGATCCTAAGAGCCCCCACAGAGAGCGATACTCGCGATCGAGGCAGACTAAGTACGCCACGTCCTGTGGCAACTTCTGCACTAGCACGTCCTATGCGTCGGAGGCTCGTGGTGTGCCTAGGTGCGCGAGTATATTACAACTGCCCGGTTAGGGAGCCACACTAATTACTACAACTCGGTACCTTTAATTTATAACGCACTATTATAACGGCAGGTAAGAATCTATTTTTTCTCCAAGATTACACAAGAAATACCTAACATCATATGCATGAATCCTCCACTTTTCTCCCATAATAAGTGGATACCTTCCACTTACAAAAGGAGATCATCCGCCATGCGTTTATTCCTAACTATACTTTTAATTTCCGTTACCATATTGCCTCTATCCGCCTACGCAATAGAAGATAATACCGCATCCGTTATCATTGAAGTTGAAGGTGATCCATCTGAACATAAAAAATACATTGAAGTGTATCATCCTTACATAAAAGTTATTGAAACATATGAGACACTTTTCAATGGTCTAGCACTTCAGGCAACCCCAAAAAAGCTGGAAAAAATGGAGTCGCTGGAATTTATTAAGGCCATTCATCCCGTAACAACATATCGGACACAATACGAACCGCTTAAAGAGAACACGGAAAATGCAGTTCTTCCTGCCTCCCTTAATGACACAACCTATACGGGAGAAGGTGTACAGGTTGCCGTAGTTGACACAGGAATTGACTATGAGCACCCAGATCTTGCTCAAAATTATGTGGCCGGTTTTGACCTGGTTGATCTTGATGATGATCCAATGGAAACAGTTCAATCGCAAGGTATGCCGACGCTTCATGGGACACATGTCGCGGGAATAATTGCAGCTAACGGTGAACTGAAAGGAGTTGCTCCACAAGCCGATTTATATGCGTATCGTGCTCTTGGTCCAGGTGGGCGTGGTACGTCTGTACAAGTGATTGCTGCATTGGAACAGGCAGTGGATGATGGAGCAGATATCATTAACCTGTCTCTTGGCAATACGGTGAATGGTCCTGATTTTCCAACGAGTGTTGCTGTAAACCGAGCTGTTGAACTTGGTGTCGCTGTCGTTATTGCTAATGGAAATAATGGCCCAGGCAACTGGACAGTAGGGTCACCTGCCACCGCGAAAAATGCGCTTTCTGTTGGAGCGTTAGCTAATTCGCAAACAGTACCATATTTGTTTGAAACATTGGAAGATAAAAAAATTAAACTAATGCAAATGGCAGGATCAATACCTTGGAAGTTCACAACAGACTATCAGATCGCGCCACTTAACAGCAATAATGTCAAAGGTAAAATAGCTGTTACCAAACGCGGCAAACTTCCTTTCTACAAAAAAGCAAAGATGGCACAGGATGCTGGAGCAATTGCCGTACTTATTTCCAATAATGAGCCAGGGATATTTCAGGGATCAGTTGAGAATACGGAGGAGCCAATCGAAATCCCTGTTGCAGCAATATCGAAACAGGATGGTGAATGGCTGGAACAATACACGAAGAACAAGGCAGTATATATGGAGACACAATATGAAGAGACTAAACAGGCTATCGCTGATTTTAGTTCGCGCGGACCTGTTACCGTTAACTGGGATTTGAAGCCAGAAGTTATTGCGCCAGGTACTAATATTTTAAGCACAGTTCCAGGTGGATACCAGGAACTGCAGGGAACGAGTATGGCAGCACCACACGTAACAGGTGCGATGGCACTGCTTAAAGAAGCTCATCCAGACTGGACAATTGAACAACTCACCGGTGCATTGAAAACGACCGCAACCAGAATTAATACGAATCAATCAATGCCTTTTGATCCAAATGTTCAGGGAATGGGTAAAATTCAGCCACAAGAAGCAATCAATACACCGACCATTATCCATAACCCACTGCTTTCATTCGAAAAAGTAATGGATTATAAAGAAACAAAAACGATTAAGCTCACCATCGAAAATAACTCGAAAAAGGCGCAATCTTATGCATTTACCATACCCAAGCAGCAAAAAGGACTTAGCTGGAAGCTGCCACAGACATTTACAATTCCAAAAGGTGAAACAAAGAAGGTTCCAGTTGAACTGAGCATTAACAGTACATTATTAAATAAAGGACTGCATCAGGGATGGCTGACATTAACACAGGGTGACGAAAACTATCATTTACCATATCTGTTTGTTAATGAAACGGCTGATTATCCAAAAGCGATGGGATTTGATTTTTCATTAAAACCTTTTTCCGACAATCAGTTTGTCTATCAGCTTTACATAACAGACCCTGCAAAAAGAGTCGAAGTAAAGTTATACAATCCCGAAACACTGATTTTTGATAGGTTATTCCTGCAAAACAATGATGTCAGAGTCGGTATGAATGAAGGTTATTTGAATGAATCAGAATTAGGAGAGTCTGGAAAATATCTGGCAGTTATTACTGTCCATCTGGAAAATGGCGGACTTGAAAGTTATCAAACCATGATTTATATACAATAATCAAATTCGACAAAAAACTGTTCACAGAATCGTCATTAAATTGGGGGGGAATTTCATTTATACTATTACTAAGAATGACTATTTAACGATCTGTTAGCTTCCGGCAAAATGACGCAAATTATTGGTTACTGATCAGGTTGTATTTTAGATCACATACTAATTGACAATGCTGTACGCCTAATGTAAACTAACTTAGTGTGGAATGGTAAGGGTTTCATGTAAGCTGATATATCTATGTTCTTCAATAGATAGAATATTATTTAATTATATGAAATTTTTTCCACTACAGCAGTGATTTACCTCACTTCTGCTGTTTATTTGATAGGTAGCAGAAACCATGAGGATTTTCCAATATTTTTTTCGGATATCGGCGAGGGGACTCTTTTCCACAAAAGGAGATCGTATTTTTATGAACAACCTACTATGCTCAAATTCACAGGAAAAGGGTTAGGTTATGTCGAATTATGACACAATGATAACTCGCCAACGAAAGTATATGTTCTACCTTCTCGCAATTTTGGTACTTGGTGCTGGTTTTACACCGTATCCACGTATCTTCCTCGGACTTCTTTTGGGAAGTTTAATCAGTTTTTACAACTTATGGTTATTACAAAGGAAAATCAACAACCTTGCAGATGCTGTAGAAGAAAAACGATCCGTAAGAGGTATTGGTACATTATCGCGTCTTACTGCAGTTGCACTAGCGGTAGTTGTCGCACTTCGTTATGAAGATTATTTTCACACTATTGCTGTTCTGATTGGATTAATGACATCTTATCTTGTTATTTTGATAGATTTTGTCATGTCCAAATCTAAGGAGTAGTGCTTGGAGGAGGGGTGAAGAAAGTGGAGCATGAAGCACCATTAGCATTAGATGTATTTGGAATCTCATGGCTGGATTTTAATATATCCAATGTCCTGATGATTGCAATCACATCATTAATTGTTTTCGTTCTAAGCGTACTGGGAGCCAGAAGCCTGCAAATGAAGCCAAGTGGTGCCCAAAACTTTATGGAATGGATCATTGACTTTATTAAAGGGATGATCAATGACATGATGGATTGGAAAACCGGTAAGATCTTCTTGCCTCTAGGGTTGACGCTTATCACTTACATTTTTGTAAGTAACCTGTTAGGTGTTATTACAATGGCAGTATTCGGGCACGAACTATGGTGGAAATCACCAACTTCAGACCCGGGAGTAACGTTAACACTATCAGGAATGGTCATCATTTTAACCCATTATTATGGAATCAAAATGCGTGGCGCAAAAGAATACGGAAAAGACTTTTTGAAACCATTCCCTGCATTCTTACCAATTAAAATACTCGAGGAATTCGCAAACACTTTAACATTGGGTCTTCGTCTATTTGGTAATATTTATGCTGGAGAGGTTTTGCTAGGATTGCTGGCAGGGTTATTGACATCAGGTGCAATTGGTTTTATTGGTGGTGCAATACCTATGTTGGCATGGCAAGGATTTAGTATTTTTATTGGTGGTATCCAGGCGTTTATCTTTACAATGTTGACATTAGTCTACATGTCACACAAAGTAAATGCCGAGCACTAAGTTTTTAACTACATTGTTAAATTAACCGGTTTTAAAAAATATGATGAAACTGGGTAATAAGTAAAACACATATCTAGAGGAGGATATTATTATGAATCTTATAGCAGCTGCAATCGCAGTAGGACTAGCCGCAGTAGGTGCTGGTATTGGTAATGGTTTAATCGTAGGACGTACAGTAGAAGGAATCGCTCGTCAACCAGAACTAAAAGGTCAATTGCAAACTACAATGTTTATTGGTGTTGGTCTAGTTGAGGCTATGCCTATCATCGCAGTAGTTATCGCACTTATGGTAATGTAATAACGATTGATAATGCAACAAAATGGCGAAGTTGATCTTTGAAAGAACCTTCGTCTAAATACTTTGACCAAAATGTAATACCCACTAAGTAAGGCGAAAGGAGTGAATTCTGTGCAATCATTAGCTGGGATTTCTACAATAAATGCAGCAATTGGTGGACTCCATGTGGGGGATATGCTAGTACAACTATTCTTCTTTATCATTCTTCTTGTGTTACTGCGCAAATATGCGTGGGGACCAGTTATGGGAATGATGCAAAAACGAGAAGAATACGTGGCTGGCGAGATCGAATCTGCTGAGAAAAGCCGTGCTGAAGCTGAACGTGCTTCACAGGAAGCTGCCGCTCAATTAAAGCAAACCAAGCAAGAGGCTCAACAAATTATTGAAAATGCGAAAAGTGCTGGTGTCAAACAGGAAGAAGATATCGTTCAATCTGCTCGTGAAGAAGCAGAACGAATTAAGAAGTCAGCACAGGAAGAAATCGAGAATGAAAAAGAAAAAGCACTTCAGGCGCTTCAAGATAAAGTTGCTTCGTTATCAGTACTGATAGCAAGTAAAGTTATTGAAAAAGAGATTAGTGCACAGGATCAAGAAAAATTAATCAACGAATATATTAAAGAGGCAGGAGAAGAGTAATGAGTGAAGCAGTAGTTGCCAATCGTTATGCAGATGCTCTTTTTCAGCTCGGAAATGAACAAGGTAAAATAGAACAGTTAGTAGAAGAACTTCGTGTTCTAAAAGAAGTATTTGAAACAAATAAAAAGCTTATAACATTCCTTACGCATCCACGTGTTAATAATGCGAAAAAGAAACAATTTATCAACGAAGTGTTTCATGATTTCTCAAGCGATGTTGTTCATACATTACAATTACTTGCAGAACGTCAGCGTATTGAGATTGTTCCAGACATTATTGACCATTTTATCCAATCGGTTAATGATGCAAAAGGAATTGCAGAAGCAACAGTATATTCAGTTCGTGAACTAACAGACGCTGAAAAAAAAGAGCTTGAAGCAACATTTGCCAAGCGTTTTAATAAGCAGGCAATTAAGCTAAATAACATAGTTGATCCATCGATTGTCGGCGGAGTCAAATTGCGCATTGGCAATACGATTTATGATGGAACAATTAGTGGTAAGCTAAAACGTATCGAACGGAATATTGTAACTGCAAACTAATGAAGATAGGGGTGAAATGGTATGAGCATCAAAGCTGAAGAAATCAGTAGTCTGATTAAACAGCAAATTGAGAATTTTGACTCGGAAATTGAAGTTAGTGATGTCGGCACGGTTATTGAAGTCGGAGACGGTATCGCTCGTGCTCATGGTCTTGACGATGTCATGGCTGGTGAGCTTGTTGAATTTTCAAACGGTGTAATGGGCATGTCGCAAAACCTTGAAGAGAGCAATGTTGGTATCGTTATTTTAGGCCCATATACAGATATTAAAGAAGGCGATGAAGTACGCCGCACAGGCAGAATTATGCAAGTACCAGTTGGTGAGGAGCTACTTGGACGCGTTGTTAATCCTCTAGGCCAAACAATAGACGGAAAAGGCCCAGCTGAAACAACTAAATCACGTCCGATTGAATCTGCAGCACCAGGTGTAATGGATCGTAAATCAGTTGATGAACCACTACAGACAGGTATAAAAGCAATCGACGCACTTGTACCAATTGGTCGTGGGCAACGTGAGCTTATTATTGGAGACCGTCAAACAGGTAAAACGACTGTAGCGGTTGATACCATTATTAACCAAAAAGATCAGGATATGATCTGTATTTATGTTGCAATCGGTCAAAAAGAATCAACTGTTAGAGGTACTGTAGAAACATTCCGTCGCCATGGTGCATTGGAAAACACAATTGTAGTAACTGCAGGTGCATCAGACCCTGCGCCATTACTTTACTTAGCACCATATACAGGTGTTTCAATGGGCGAAGAGTTTATGTATAAAGGTAAGCATGTACTGGTTGTTTATGATGACTTGTCAAAACAGGCTGCAGCATATCGTGAGCTATCACTATTACTACGTCGCCCACCAGGCCGTGAAGCATTCCCTGGGGATGTTTTCTACTTACATTCACGCCTGCTGGAACGTGCTGCGAAATTAAATGATGACAAAGGCGGCGGCTCGTTAACGGCACTGCCATTTGTTGAAACACAAGCGGGCGATATTGGTGCATATATCCCAACAAACGTAATCTCCATTACCGATGGACAGATTTTCTTACAATCTGACCTGTTCTTCTCTGGTGTCCGTCCAGCGATTAACGCAGGTTTATCTGTATCCCGTGTTGGTGGTTCAGCACAAATCAAAGCAATGAAAAAGGTAGCAGGTACATTGCGTCTTGACCTTGCATCATTCCGTGAGCTGGAAGCATTCGCACAGTTTGGCTCTGATCTTGATAAAGCAACAAAAGCAAAGCTTGATCGTGGTGCACGTACAGTTGAAGTACTTAAGCAAGGGCTAAATAAACCAATAGCTGTTGAAAAACAGGTAATGATTATTTATGCACTTACAAAAGGCTTCCTGGATGATATTCCTGTAGATGATGTTACACGTTTTGAAAGTGAATTCCATCTATGGTTAGACGAAAATAGAAAAGATTTACTGGCATCTATTCGTGATACTGGTAAATTACCAGAAGCAGATCAAATGAATGATGCAGTTGAGTCATTTAAAAAGACATTCTTACCTAGTGAATAATTGATAGTATGTTAATTGCCCAGAATTAAAAGGAAGTTCGGCTAAAAACGTTACAACTTCTAACAAAGTCGAACTGACTTGCATCCTTGAAAAAGGAAACCCCTTTTTCTCTGTGCGATGTAACGCAGGAAGGTTTTCTTATCCTGCAGGCCATAATGAAAGGGTGGTGAAAAAGCTTGGCATCACTTAGAGATATTAAAAATCGTATTAGTTCCACAACAAAGATGAAACAGATCACAAAAGCTATGGAGATGGTCTCCGCCTCCAAGTTAAACAAAGCAGAACAGAATGCTAAATCCTTCGTTCCGTATAGTGAAAAAATGGAGGAAGTAGTCGGAAGCATTGCAAATGGAAGCACAAATGCACAACATCCAATGCTGCAAAAACGCGATGTTAAAAAGACTGGTTACGTGGTAATTACATCAGACCGTGGTTTGGCAGGTGCATATAACAGCAGCGTACTGCGTAACGTGTTTCGCACAATAAATGAACGTCATAATTCTTCGGATGAATATACAGTAATTGCAATTGGACGTATCGGATATGAGTTTTTCAAGAAACGCGATATGCCGATTGCTAAAAGTATAATCGGTTTGGCAGACCAACCTGATTTTGCTGATATTAAAGAACTTGCATCTGAAACAGTGCAGATGTTTACTGATGAAGAAATTGATGAATTAAACATCTATTATAATCATTATGTAAGTGTGATTTCTCAGGAAGTTACCTCGAAAAAAATACTGCCTATTACAGATATTGACGGTAATGCAGGTGTGAGTGGCAGCCAGTATGAATATGAACCGGATCAGGAGCAGATTCTTAAGGTTCTTTTACCACAATACGCTGAAAGCTTAATTTACGGTGCATTGTTAGACGGTAAAGCAAGTGAACACGCTGCACGGAGAACTGCAATGAGCAGTGCATCTGATAATGCAGAAGATATTATTGATGACTTATCACTGTCATATAACCGTGCACGCCAGGCAGCTATCACACAGGAAATCACCGAGATAATTGGTGGAGTTGCAGCACTAGAATAGCTTCTTAGCCAGTTCGAAAGTAAGATAGGAGGGAAACCGATGAACAAAGGACATGTTACACAGATCATGGGACCTGTTGTTGACGTTAAATTTGACGACAACCAGCTTCCGGATATTTATAATGCATTAGTTGTCCGTTCAAAAGCAACAGATGAAGGTGGAGTAGACATCGACCTTACATTGGAAGTTGCACTTCATCAAGGCGATAATACTGTTCGTACCATTGCAATGGGATCGACTGATGGTGTTAAGCGCGGTATGGCAGTAGAAGACCAAGGCAGTGCTATAACAGCACCAGTTGGTGAAGTTACATTAGGACGGGTATTTAATGTTCTAGGAGAAAAAATTGATCTTGATGAACCATTAGCAGAAGACACCAGACGTGATCCAATTCACCGTCAGGCACCTGAGTTTGAAAACTTAGCTACAGAAACTGAGATTTTAGAAACAGGTATTAAGGTTGTTGACTTATTAGCACCATATATTAAAGGTGGTAAAATTGGGTTGTTCGGTGGTGCCGGTGTTGGTAAAACCGTTCTGATTCAGGAGTTAATCAACAACATCGCTCAAGAGCACGGTGGTATTTCTGTATTCGCCGGTGTTGGTGAGCGTACACGTGAAGGTAATGACCTTTACTATGAAATGAAGGATTCAGGCGTTATTGCTAAAACCGCAATGGTATTTGGTCAGATGAACGAGCCACCTGGTGCACGTATGCGTGTTGCTCTAACAGGCTTGACAATGGCTGAATATTTCCGTGATGAAAAACAACAGGACGTATTGTTATTTATCGATAATATCTATCGTTTTACCCAGGCAGGTTCAGAGGTATCAGCACTTCTAGGACGTATGCCATCTGCAGTTGGTTACCAGCCAACACTTGCAACAGAGATGGGACAATTGCAAGAGCGTATTACATCTACAGATAAAGGTTCTGTTACATCAATCCAGGCTATTTATGTACCTGCCGATGACTACACAGACCCTGCACCAGCGACAACTTTCGCTCACTTGGATGCAACAACCAACTTGGATCGTAAACTGTCCGAGCAAGGTATTTATCCAGCAGTGGATCCATTAGCATCAACTTCACGTGCATTAGACCCTGAAGTTGTAGGTAATGACCACTATGAAGTAGCTCGTGAAGTACAGCAAACAATTCAGAAGTACAAAGAATTACAGGATATTATTGCAATCCTTGGTATGGATGAATTATCAGACGAAGATAAGCAAACTGTAGCACGCGCACGTCGTATTCAGTTCTTCTTATCTCAAAACTTCCACGTAGCTGAACAGTTCACTGGTCAAAAAGGTTCATATGTACCAGTTAGCGAAACAGTTAAAGGATTCAGAGAAATTCTTGATGGAAAACACGACGACTTACCAGAAGATGCATTCCGCCTGGTTGGACGCATCGAAGACGTTGTTGAAAAAGCAAAAGATATGGAATAAGGAAAGCGAAGGCTACTGTACAGCGATTATGAGGACGAGTAAATGCTCGCTATTCGCTAGAAACCGTAGCTAGACAATAACGAAGACAAAATAGCGGATGGGAAGTATAAATTCGCATCCAGCTATTCACTTGTCTGAGGAGGGGTTACATTGAAAACACTAACTGTGAGTGTTGTTACTCCTGATGGTCCAGTATTGGAAGATAGTTTCGATATGGTTAGCTGTAAAGCAGAAAATGGGGAACTTGGTATATTACCAGGGCACATCCCTATGGTTGCTCCTCTAACAATTAGCGGTGTACGATTGAAACGCGAAAGTGATACGGAGCGATTAGCTGTAAATGGTGGATTTTTGGAGGTAAGACCAGATAAAGTAACAATTCTTGCTCAATCTGCTGAAAGACCTTCTGAAATCAATGTTGATCGTGCCGAAGAATCAAAAGCACGAGCTGAAAAACGCCTCCAGTCTAAGCAAGATGATGTCGACTTCCAACGGGCAGAATTAGCACTCAAACGAGCAATGAATCGACTGGAAATCGGTCGGTAATAAATAAAGAAAAATCTCTTGTAACAATGTTATGAGAGATTTTTTTGTTGTATAGGCACCGCTAACAGTTCAATTAGATATATATCAACCTGGAATACGATATATCAACCGAAATTACAGAATATCAACTCGGAGTGCCAATCCAAATTACAGTATTTCAATACAAACAAATAAAATACTGCACACCCGGCAAGTAAATGCCCCATCCCAAGGCCACTATTTAAAAGAAACCCATTTCCCAAAATATTATGTCGATATTTCCCGGGAAATGCAATAAATGGTCACAATCTGATACATTGCCCTCAAACAGTCAATTAATTGACATCAAGCGCCATACATGGCAAAGTTACAAGTAGCTTAACGAGCAGTAAAGCAGTAAAATCAATAAAAGCAAGGTGTGAAAATATGTCTTCAATTGGACTAACAGCATTGATCAGTATGATATCGCATTTAATCTTTATTTATATTACTTGGAGAGTCATTACAACGGTTAACTTTGATCCTTTAATCAGGAAAGGCCGTGAAACAGAAGCGAGAGTTCTGATCATGTTTATTACGATAGTGATTGGGGCCGGAGTAAGCAGGTTCTTTTTGGACTTCCTGCAATGGTCTCAGGATCTAATGTTTCTTTTTTAAAACATCAGCAATACAATTCATACAAATCAATAAATCTATTATTTGAATATCATGTCGATAAAATACTAGATTTTCAAGGTATTTTAAGTAATTCCCCTGTTCATACTATTTATATAGTTTTGCAAGGGGGATTTTTTTATGAAGAAAATTGTACTTATGTCAATTATATTATTACTGATAACAACTGGTGCTGCAGCTAGTCCAAATCAACAGGAAGAAATGACATCACTTGCAGCTATGTTGACGGAAAGCAACATGGAAGTTGGGAATTGGGAAGTAACAATGAAAGAACAAATGAGCAAAGATAAAATAAATATGCTATTAGGAAAGCTTGAAGCGAAAAATAGTCAAAAGGTCACTGGCGAAGAGGATGAAAACAGTATAAAATATTCTTTTGGGTACATTCATAAAAATAGGAGCTTTACCGAAACCTATAATATTGTCATTCCAAAAGACGATAAGTATCAGGCGCAGTTTATTGTGGTAATCGAAGGAAAGTCTTGGGATAAAACTATCAAAAAAGACTATTTAATTAGAGTTGAATCGATACAAAATGATTTTTTTAGTGAAGATTCTACAAAATTCGCTTGTATTACAACTACATTTAGTGATAAACTTGGAAGTGTTTATTTTGTTAAACGAGCGAAAGAGAAGTTGAATTTACAGAATATAAGTGAACAGACTGATACAGTAGAAAATTCATTGTTAAAGAAAGTTGTTTATGGGTATACACCATTATGGGATCAAAAAGTCACTATAATGGATAAGCCTATGAACTTACAATTTGCGTTTAAAGAGATTGAAAATGGGAAAACAAAACTTACGGTAGGAACACCTATCCTGATTACTGAATATTAATATAGTGAAAACGGAACATAAGGAGATTTAGAATATGGAAAAAATCATAGTAAGAGGCGGGAATCAACTAAATGGTACTGTTAAAGTGGAAGGTGCCAAAAATGCAGTGTTACCAGTAATTACTGCGAGTATTCTTGCAAGCGAAGGTGAAAGTGTTATCACCGACGTTCCTAACCTAGCTGATGTGTATACGATTAATGAAGTTTTACGAAATATGAATGCTAATGTACATTTTGAAAATAATTCAATTTATGTTGATGCTACAAAACCTTTAAAAACAGAAGCTCCATTCGAATATGTACGTAAAATGCGTGCATCCGTGCTTGTTCTTGGGCCATTACTGGCTCGTTATGGTCATGCGAAGGTTGCTATGCCGGGTGGCTGTGCAATTGGATCACGACCTATAGATTTACATTTAAAAGGCTTTGAGGCAATGGGTGCTAATGTACACGTTGGGAACGGATTTGTGGAAGTTGAAACAGAAGGACGTCTTCACGGTGCAAAGATTTATTTGGATATGCCGAGTGTTGGTGCTACAGAAAACATTATTATGGCCGCAGCGCTTGCTGACGGTAAAACCATTATAGAAAATTGTGCGAAAGAACCAGAAATTGTTGATTTAGCTAATTTCCTTAACAAAATGGGCGCAAAAGTTATAGGCGCAGGTACGGAAACAATCCGTATTGAAGGTGTTGAAAAGCTCTATGGTACGGAGCATGGAATTATTCCAGACCGTGTAGAAGCTGGTACATTTATGGTCGCGGCAGCTATAACGGGAGGGAATGTATTAATTGAAAATGCTGAGAGTGAACATTTACGTTCAGTTATTTCCAAACTGCAGGAAATGGATGTAACCGTTCTGGAGGAAGGTAGTGGAATTCGTGTTATTGGACCTGATAAGTTAAAGTCTACTGACATTAAAACATTACCACATCCAGGATTTCCGACTGATATGCAGTCTCAGATGATGTCATTAATGCTTAATGCATATGGCACAAGTGTTATCACGGAGACAGTATTTGAGAACCGTTTTATGCATGTGGAGGAATTCCGACGCATGAATGCCAGAATGAAAATAGAGGGTCGCAGTGTTATTATTGAAGGGCCATCTGATCTGCAGGGTGCAGAAGTAGCTGCGTCTGATTTACGTGCGGCTGCAGCACTTATATTGGCAGGACTATGTGCAGAAGGATTCACACGTATAACAGAATTAAAGCATCTTGATCGTGGCTATGTTGATTTTGCTGGTAAATTAGCTGCATTAGGTGCGGATATTGAACGTGTTGATGAAAATGGTGATGTAGTTAACCCCTTTGTACAAGTAGATGAACAAACGGAATCGATTATTGCTGAGCTTTCTTAAGCAAGTATAAATTGAATTAATAGAATATGAAATTGAAAGCAGATGTTTCGTTTTTCGGCATCTGCTTTTTTCTATGGAAATTCTTAGGTATATTTACTCATGAAAAAATGCTTCCTTCAATAATTTCCTGCAAATTCATCATTGTATTTTAGTCTTACTATGGTAAAATTGAAAGAAAATTACGAACTCAAAAAAGGAGCTTACATCATGAAGTTATATGTTTCAGTAGATATGGAAGGAATTACAGGTCTTCCGGATTATACATATGTGGACTATAAAGAACATAACTATGAGCGCGGGCGTAAGATTATGACAGATGAGACGAATTATGTCGTTGATGCTGCGTACAAATTTGGCTGTGATGACATTCTAATAAATGATAGTCACTCTAAAATGAATAATATACTAATAGAAGAACTGCATCCTGATGCATCATTGATAACCGGAGAAGTGAAACCATATTCCATGATGCAGGGACTGGATGACAGCTATGCTGGAGCAATGTTTATCGGGTACCATGCTCGTGCAGGTAAATATGGTGTGATGTCACATGCCATGGTTCATGCGGTGCGAAATTTTTATATCGATGATAAGCCAATCGGGGAACTTGGGTTAAATGCCTATCTTGCTGGTCATTATGGCGTGCCAATTTTGATGGTTGCTGGTGATGATCAGGCGGCTAAAGAAGCTGAGAAACTGATTCCGAATATCACAACAGCAGCAGTAAAAGAGACTATATCCCGGTCATCGGTCAAAAGCCTAACACCGAAAAAGGCTGGAGATTTATTAACAGGTAAAGTGAACCAGGCGTTGGAAAATCGGCATAACGTTAAGCCATTAACCCCGCCTGAAAATCCAACCTTGGAAATAGAGTTTAATAATCATGGTCAGGCTGAGTGGGCAAATTTAATGCCGGGAACAGAAATAGCTTCAGGAACTACGATTGTTAGCTATCAGGCAAAAGATATTCTGGAAGCGTATCAAGCTATGCTGGTAATGACAGAGCTCGCTATGCATACAACTTTTTCATAGGAGTGTAAACAGATGCTACGATATATTTTAAAACGATTTGCCATAATGGCAGTGACGTTATGGATTATTGTTACGCTTACTTTTGTCCTGATGATAACCATTCCAGGCTCACCTTTAAACGAAGAACGAGGCACGAATGAAGTTGTTCAGGAGAATCTGAAAGCCCACTATAACCTGGATGAGCCATATTACATACAATACATGCTTTATTTAAAATCAATCGTTACCTTGGATTTCGGTCCATCGATTAAACAGCCGACTGAAACGGTAAATGATCTCTTGGGACGGGGGTTCCCTGTGTCATTTGAGCTTGGTATGGTGACGATTTTAGTTGCTGTTATTTCCGGAATTCTCTTAGGGATTCTCGCTGCATTACGCCACAATGGAATAATTGATTATCTGGCAATGAGTATAGCAGTTCTCGGGATCTCAATTCCTAACTTTGTGCTGGCGACATTATTCATTCAATCGTTTGCGGTGTGGTTGGGGATACTGCCAGCTGCGACCTGGGCAAGTCCACGTCATATGATATTGCCTGTTCTTGCTTTAGCAACAGGCCCGATGGCAATTATTGCCCGCCTTACACGTTCAACGATGATTGAGGTGCTGACACAGGACTACATTAAAATGGCTCGTGCAAAAGGGTTGTCACCATGGAAAATCGTTGTTAAACATGCGTTGAAAAATTCACTCATGCCTGTTGTGACAATAATGGGGACCTTGCTTGCGGGTATTTTGACGGGAACATTCGTTATTGAAAAAATCTATGCGATCCCTGGTATGGGAAAATATTTTATCGAGAGTATTAATCAGCGGGACTACCCGGTAATTATGGGGACAACCGTTTTCTATAGTGCATTCCTTATCTTCACACTATTTTTAGTAGATATTGCTTATGGAATACTCGACCCTAGAATCAAAATGCACAAAAAGGGAGGAGAATAATATGAATCTAGCAGATGAGCCAAAAAACTATTCTCCTGCTGACGTACCAGATGACTGGTTTAAGTGGAAGGAAAAAGATCACGGGGCAGCAGAAACTGTCTCCAGGCCATCACTCTCCTACTGGCAGGATGCCTGGAAACGACTTCGAAAAAATAAAATAGCAATGGCCGGGCTCATTTTTCTTATTTTACTAGGAATCATGGCAGTAATCGGTCCCATGCTCTCACCATTTTCGGTACGGGAGCAGAATTTGCCGAATCAATTCCAGCCACCAAACGGAACGCATTGGTTTGGCACTGACTCACTTGGAAGAGATGTATTCACACGTACATGGTATGGGGCAAGAATCTCATTATTTGTCGGCTTAATGGCAGCGCTCATTGACTTTTTTGTCGGGGTAATCTATGGCGGAGTATCTGGCTATAAAGGCGGTCGTACAGATAACATTATGATGCGTATTATCGAGATATTATATGGGCTTCCATACTTATTAGTAGTTATTTTGCTGTTAGTGGTTTTAGGACCAAGTCTAACAACGATTATCCTTGCACTGACGATAACTGGATGGGTTGGCATGGCCCGAATTGTTCGGGGGCAAATTCTGCAAATTAAAAACTATGAATTTGTGCTCGCATCAAAATCATTTGGGACAAAGACAAAACGAATTATTCGGAAAAATTTGCTGCCAAATACGATGGGGCCGATTATTGTACAAATGACACTAACCGTTCCAACCGCAATTTTCGCAGAAGCGTTCTTAAGCTTTCTTGGTTTAGGGATTCAAACCCCGTTTGCAAGCAGGGGTGTCATGGCAAACGACTCTTTAGGCGCAATATTATCCGGTAACTGGTGGACATTATTTTTCCCAGCGTTCTTTATCTCATTTACAATGTTTGCATTTAACGTATTAGGCGACGGGCTTCAGGATGCACTTGATCCGAAGCTGAGGAAGTAGGTGACACAGATGGAAAAAATACTCGAAGTAAACGATCTTCACGTAACGTTCTCTACATATGGAGGAACAGTCAAAGCTGTACGGGGGGTGAATTTTCACTTAAATAAAGGAGAAACACTAGCAATCGTTGGAGAATCAGGCTGTGGAAAAAGCGTTACATCAAATGCAATCATGCGGCTGATACCTGACCCACCGGGAAAAATTTCAAACGGGACGATAACATTTAATGGGAAGGATTTAACAAATCTAACTGAAAAAGAAATGCGTTCCATTCGCGGCTTTGATATATCGATGATCTTTCAGGACCCGATGACAGCATTGAACCCAACGTTAACAATAGGAACGCAGCTTGTAGAAGGGTTACAGCAGCATTATAATACGTCAGGAACTGATGCCAAGGCAAAAGCAATCGAGATGATGGACTTAGTAGGGATTCCAAATCCAAAAGAACGATTAAAGCAATATCCCCACCAATTCAGTGGTGGCATGCGGCAGCGAATCGTTATTGCAATGGCACTTATTTGTGAACCTGATCTGCTTATAGCAGACGAACCAACAACAGCACTTGACGTAACGATTCAGGCACAAATTCTCGAGCTGTTTGATAGAATTCAGAAGAAAACGGGTGTCTCGATTATTCTGATCACCCATGATCTAGGGGTAGTTGCCAAAATTGCCGACCGGATTGCCGTTATGTATGCTGGAAAAATAATTGAAGTTGGCAGCAGAAGAGAGATTTTTTACAACCCGGAACATCCTTACACAAAAGGGCTGTTAAAATCAGTACCACGTCTTGATTTACAAGGCGAGAAGTTAATCCCGATTGACGGGACACCACCAGATTTATTCTCACCCCCAAACGGATGTCCATTTACAGCAAGATGTCCATTTGCAATGGAGGTGTGTGATAAAGTTTACCCGGCTCAGACAGAACTCAGCGACTCACACAAGGTGGACTGCTGGCTTCAGGATGAACGGGCTAAACAGCTTTTAGCAAGTACAGCAACAAAATAAAAACAAAAGGGGAGTTACTACTTATGAAGAAATGGTTTTTATTATTTATTTCTGTATTAACGATTATCGCATTAGCAGCGTGTACAACGAGTACCGGCAGTGATGATTCAAGCAATGAAGGCAATGAAAGTAATGGAGAAGAAGGTACCAGCGAAGGGGCAGAAAGTGACGAAAAAGTATTGTACATGAACAATGGAGAGGAACCTACTTCATTAAATCCACCAGTTGGTTTTGATTCTGTGTCATGGAATGTCTTGAACAACCTGATGGAAGGTCTGACACGTCTAGGCAAGGATGACAAGCCACAACCAGCAATGGCTGAGGACTGGGAGAAATCTAATGGCGGAAAAACATACACATTCCACCTTCGTGAGAACGCTAATTGGTCGAATGGAGATCCTGTAACAGCAGAAGATTTTGTTTATGCGTGGAAACAGCTTTTGAATCCTGAAACTGGTTCACCGGCTGCATTCCTGGGCTACTTTATCGAAGGTGGCGAGGCATATAACAGTGGTGAAGGATCTGCAGAAGATGTCATGGTAAAAGCTGTAGATGAAAAGACATTTGAAGTAACTTTAACAGCACCAACCGGTTTCTTTTTACAAGTAATTTCGAATCCGGCATTCTTCCCAGTTAATGCTGAAGTAGCAAAAGAAAGCCCGGAATGGTATTCAGAAGCAGAAACATTTGTTGCCAACGGACCATTCAAACTGGAATCATGGGCACACGATAGCGAATTGGTTATGGTGAAAAACGATCAGTATTGGGATAAAGAAACAGTGAAATTAGATAAAGTACACTGGGCAATGGTTAACGATACAAATACCGAGTATCAAATGTTTGAAAGCGATGAGCTTGATATGACAAATATTCCGTCAGACATGGCTGAACAGTTGTTGGATAACGACAATGTTGTTATCGAAGAACAAGCTGGACTTTATTTCTACCGCTTTAATGTTACAAAAGAACCGTTCCAAAATGCTAAGATCCGTAAAGCATTTGCTTTAGCCGTCAACCAGAAGAATATTGTTGATTATGTAACGAAAAATAAAGAAAAGGCTGCAACAGGCTTTGTATCACCTGGATTTACAGGACCAAGCGGCCAAGACTTCCGTGAAGTAAACGGCGATTTAGTAAACTTTGACCCTGAAAAGGCTAAGAAACTACTTGAAGAAGGTATGGCTGAAGAAGGGTATGACAAGTTACCACCTGTCACATTAACATACAATACAAGTGAGTCACACAAAGCGATTGCTGCAACATTACAGGATATGTTCATCGAGAACCTTGGTGTTGAAGTAACACTGGAGAATACCGAATGGAACGTATTCCTGGAAGATCAAAAAGGACTGAAACACCAGTTGTCACGTAGCTCATTTATATTTGACTATGGTGATCCGGTAAACTTCCTGGAAAGTTTCGTAACCGGTTCAACGATGAACCGTACTGGCTGGTCAAACGAGAAATACGATGAGTTGATTTCAAAAGCTAAAACAGAAACAGACGAAGAAAAACGCTGGGAATTAATGTATGAAGCAGAAAAACTTCTAGCAGAAGAAATGCCTATTTTCCCAATTCACTATTATAACCAGGTGTTTATCTATAAAGATGACGTCACTGGAATTGTCCGTCACCCTGTAGGTTATGTAGAACTTAAATGGGCAGATAAGAAGTAGATTGTCCTGTGCTCGCGCGACGGAGTTGCAACTCGAGCGAGAGCGTCGCAATTCGGGAGAGAAGTAGCTTAACTCGAGCGAGAGCGTCGCAATTCGGGAGAGAAGTAGCTTAACTCGGGCGAGAGCGTCCAAAGTCGGGAGAGAAGTAGCTCAACTCGGGCGAGAGCGTCGCAAGTCGGGAGAGAAGTAGCTTAACTCGAGCGAGAAGCGTCCGAACTCGGGAGAGAAATAGCTCAACTCGAGCGAGAGCATCGCAATTCGGGAGAGAAGTGGCTTAACTCGAGCAAGAAGCAGCCAAACTCGAGCGACGGAGCACCGAACTCGAGCGACAAGCACCCAAACTCGAGCGACATCCTATTAAGTGTTAAGGAGGAATGGCTCATGCCGAGCCAATCCTTCTTTCCACTTTAAATTTTACCCCATAGAAAGAGGTATTCTGATGATTCTTCCAGAACGTTTATCTAATGGTGATACGATTGGTGTGATTGCACCAGCAAGTCCAACTGATATGGAACGCTTAGAAAAAGCTATTCCTTTTTTTGAAAAAATGGGACTGAACATCAAACTGGGAAAACATATTGATAGAGTTCACGGGTATTTGGCGGGAACGGATGAACAGCGGTTAGCTGACTTTCACGATATGATTGCTGACAAAAGTGTTAAGGCAATTATTTTTGCAAGAGGCGGATATGGTACAGGGAGAATTGCTAACGCTATTGATTATGAGCTAGTCAAACAAAACCCGAAGATCATTTGGGGTTATAGCGACATTACTTATTTACATACAACGATTCGCCAGGCAACAGGCCTTGTGACGTTTCATGGTCCAATGCTTGCATCTGATATTGCGGATCCTGATTTTGATGCGTTATCTAGAAGTATGTTCCAACAATTATTTAAACCTGCGAAACTATTCTACACGGAAGATACCTCCTCATTGCAAGTCCTCGTCCCGGGTGAAGCAACTGGTACACTGGTTGGTGGGAACCTTTCACTATTGGTTAGTACATTAGGGACAGCATACGAGATTGATACAAGAGGAAAATTGCTGTTACTCGAAGATATTGGTGAGGAGCCATATCGGGTTGATGCGATGCTGAACCAGTTAAAGTTGGCAGGAAAACTAACGGATGCAGCGGGAATTATTGTGGGGGATTTTGCCAAAGCCGAACCGAAAAAAGAAAAACCCTCGCTCTCATTGGAACAGGTTTTTCATGATTATTTTGCCGATCTTACATGTCCGGTGATGTCTGGCTTTAAAATTGGTCACTGCCTCCCGAACTTTTCCGTACCACTCGGCACATCGGCAGAATTATCGACAGCTAAGAAATTACTTACTGTCGAGGCAGGAGTGAAGTAAGCTACTGGAGGAGTCAAATCTATGAATATACAAAACATCGAAACATTTCAAATAGCAATCCCATTGCATACACCTTTTAAGACAGCGCTACGAACTGTAACGGTTGCGGAATCTATTGTCGTTAAATTAACCTGTGATAATGGGGTCGTTGGCTATGGTGAAGCACCGCCGACACATGTTATAACAGGGGATAGCCTGCCCAGTATTAATTATGCGATTACGAAAATTTTTAAACCACAATTACTCGGTGAATCATTACGGAACCGGGAGCAGGTTTTTGAAAAGCTTTATAAGAGTGCTGTTGGAAACACAAGTGCTAAAGCAGCTGTTGATATGGCGATATACGATTGTATCGCCCAACAAGCTCGCATGCCGCTGTCAGAATTTCTTGGTGGTTATTCCAACGCGATTGAAACCGATTATACTGTCAGTGTAAACAGTCCTGAAGAAATGGCTGATGATGCACAGCGATATATCCATAACGGGTTTTCCGTATTGAAGGTCAAAGTAGGCAAGGATAAAATTGCAACTGATATTGAACGGATCAAAGCAATTCGAAAACGTATCGGATCGAATGCACTTATCCGCCTTGATGCTAACCAAGGCTGGCATGCAAAAGAAGCCGTTCGTGCGATTGGGAAAATGGAGGAACTCGGCCTTGATATTGAATTGGTTGAGCAACCGGTTAAAGCCTATGATATCGAAGGATTGAAGTACGTAACGGAAAATACAGAAACCCCAATAATGGCTGATGAGAGTGTTTTTTCCGCCTATGATGCAAAGCGTGTGCTGGAATTGGGTGCAGCCGATTTAATTAACATTAAGCTTATGAAAGCAGGTGGCATTCACGAAGCAGTACGGATCGCTAAACTTGCTCATATTTACGGCGTTGAATGCATGGTTGGCAGTATGATTGAAACAAAAATCGGAATTACTGCTGCGGCTCACTTTGCTGCAAGCCAGCCCAATGTGAATCGGTATGATTTTGATGCACCATTAATGCTTGCAGAAGACTTAATAGAAGGCGGCATTACTTATAATGAAAGTGATATTGAACTTGGAAACAGAACAGGTTTAGGAATTAATAAAGTTAATGATAGATTTATCGTCGAGTAAAACGGTCAATTAGCAGCAAAAAGGGGAGCAAATAATGATTAATCAAACGTTTGATCAATTTTGGGTAACGGCGGTACAAGTGGCTACAGTGTGGACGTCACCAATATCTGCACGTACGATAGACACCCCGGGTATCACAAACCCAACTAATATTGATAAGTGGATTGATAGTTTAACCTATCAAACAAATGTAGCACTATGTGATGAGAATCGTGTGCAAACGCAATTACTGTATGGTGAGGCAGTTATAATCACTGAAACAAAGGATGACTGGGCACATGTTGTCATACCTACTCAGCCGTCTAAAAAAGATATACGCGGATATCCTGGCTGGGTTCCTATGAGACAGCTTATCCAAGTAAATAAACAGGATTGGCAAAGCGAAAAGACGGCAGCTGTCGTCGATGATAAAGTTTGGCTTGAATCTGAAAATGGCAACAACGTCCTGAAGCTCAGTTTCATGACTACCTTGCCTGTAATTGATGTGGGCGGTGACCGGTTTAAGGTCAATACACCGCACGGAGCCGGCTTTTTGCCAAAAAAATCCGTAACCATTTTTCCTTCAAATAAAGGGCTGGAAAAACAGGAAGGCGACAAGCTTGTAAAAAATGGGGAACGCTATGTTGGTCTTGATTATTTTTGGGTGGCATGAGCTCATTTGGCTATGATTGTTCGGGATTTGCCTATGCGATGCATAAGGCAAATGGTTATCAGATTCCGCGCGATGCCGATGACCAGGCAGATGCAGGCGAAAAAGTCCCATACGATCAGCTGTTACCAGGGGATCTAATGTTTTTTGCATATGAAGAAGGAAAAGGAAAATTGCATCATGTCGGATTTTATTATGGCGATGGAAAAATGCTTCATTCCCCGCAAACAGGAAAGGGCATCGAAATTATCGCTCTTAAAGGGACTAAATATGAAAAAGAGCTTTGTGCTGCCACAAGGTACTGGCAGAAAGCAGAGGAGAAATAACAATGGATGAGAAAATTTTACAAGTTAGCGAGCTGCACAAATATTTTAATATGGGGAAAGGAAAAGTCCTCCAGGCTGTCAATAATGTTACGTTTCACGTCAACAAAGGAGAAACGTTCGGACTAGTTGGGGAATCCGGCTGCGGGAAATCAACAACTGGACGCACGATCATGGGTCTTTATGAAAAAACGGATGGCGATGTTATTTATAACGGAGAGAACGTTCATGAAATGGATGAAAAGGAACGATTCAAATTCTATCGCAACATGCAAATGATTTTCCAGGATCCATATGCATCACTTAACCCGCGCTCAACAGTTAAAGAAGTAATTGCCGAACCAATGGAAGTGCATGGCATGTTTAAAGATAAAAGCGAACAGCTTGACCGTGTTTATGAGCTGCTGGAAGAGGTTGGGTTGAACCGTGATCACGCTAACCGTTATCCGCATGAATTTAGCGGTGGTCAGCGTCAGCGGATTGGCATAGCGCGTGCACTGGCACTCAACCCGGATTTCCTGATTGCCGATGAACCCATTTCAGCATTGGATGTTTCCGTCCAGGCACAAGTTGTCAACTTGTTAAAAAGGCTGCAGGAAGAAAAAGGGCTCACATTCCTATTCATTGCCCACGACTTATCAATGGTTAAACAAATTTCCGATCGCATCGGGGTTATGTATTTAGGAAACATGGTGGAACTAACAGCGAGTGATGCACTCTATGATAACCCGCTGCATCCATATACACAGGCCTTACTATCAGCTATCCCGATTCCAGATCCGGACATTGAAGACAGCAGGGAGCGAGTTATCTTAGAAGGCGAATTGCCAAGCCCGATTAATCCGCCGAGCGGCTGTGTATTCCGCACACGCTGCCCAATGGCGATGGAAGTCTGTTCATCAAAAGTTCCGCAATGGCGCGAAGTGGAACAAGATCATTATGTGGCCTGCCACCTGTATGATGAGTCACTCAAAGAAAACCAAAAAAATAGTAGAGTTGTTGAGGAGTCTGTGCAGTCATAAATTTGCACAGGCTTTTTTTCATTATCTAGTTCTATTGTTTTTGCTAATTGTATAAATTTAATAGTAGGAATGCTAGAAATGATACCCAATACGCACAATACTAATCATAATGGTAAGGAGGCAGTCAATGAAAAAAAATAAAAACCTTCCTAAAGCTTGGAAAAAGAAAAAACAGCGCAAAAGTGAAACATTGAAACTGCAATTACTTCAGAAAAGAAAGAAACCAATAAACCTCAATAAGACAACCACATCGTGGAAAGTTCCAAGCATCTTATTTTTCGCAAGTTTGATCACTATCATTCTAGTCGTTCCAACTTTAGTAGTTGTTCCGTTTGTTACAAAAGACGGGGAAAAGAATGTGCCAGTTGAAAATAATACACCTGAGCAAGTTGAGGTTACAATGGGTAACTCACCGTTTTCTGTCGCGGTAGCACGGGCTAACTCCGATACTGTAGAAAACGTACCACTTGAGACATATGTTTCGCGTGTGGTAGCTTCCGAAATGCCAGCGGAGTTTGAAATTGAAGCATTAAAAGCACAAGCGCTTGCTGCAAGAACATTTATCGTTAATCACCTAATGCAGCAAGGTGATTCAAAGAAATCAGATGTTACCGACACCATATATGACCAGGTTTATCATAATGACAAGGAGCTTAGGAAAGAATGGGGAAGTGACTATAGCTGGAAAATAAATAAGATAAAAAAGGCAGTCGCAGCAACCACAGGAGAAATTCTAACCTATAATAATACACCAATCCAGATAGCTTTCTTTTCAACAAGTAACGGATACACCGAGAATTCCGAGGATTATTGGGAAAACAAAGTTCCCTATTTACGCAGTGTAAAAAGTCCATGGGATAAAAACTCACCAAAATTTCTCGACCAGAAAATATTCAGTATCAAGGAAGTGGAAAAACAACTTGGGCTTGAATTGCCAAATAACAATCCACTTGCAATGGAGATTACCCGGACAGAAAGTAACCGTGTAGCTAAATTGAAAGTAGCAGATCAAACCTTTACAGGTCGCAAAGTCCGGGAAAAATTGAAATTAAAATCAAGTGACTTTTCCATTGAGCAAAAGAATGATCATTTAATTTTCACAACAAAAGGTTTCGGACATGGAATTGGCATGAGTCAATACGGTGCAAACGGAATGGCTAAGGAAGGCAAGAATTATAAGGAAATCGTCAAGTACTACTACAAAGGCATAGAAGTTAACCAACTTGACGAAACAGCACCAACATTAGTAGCAAAATGATAAGGAAGCTCTGGGATGGTTGAACACATCCTGGAGCTTTTTTTTTGGGCTCTAAAATATTTGTTGGGGTATTGGCAAAATTCCAACCAATAAAAAAAGCACGCAAGCTCCTTATTTGATAAACTTTGTTTATACCACTAAACAAAACAAAAAGGAGTTGCGTGTA